>NZ_JAULSJ010000001.1:0-263955 GCF_030518295.1 Chryseobacterium urinae
CGAAAGTGGGAAAAAGCTTCAAAGAAAAAAGATTTAGATTGGAAAGCTAAGTTTGAGGTTAAGGTTATCCTATCTGTTTTCCATTTCGTCATTAAAGTTATTTAAAAAAATTGAACTCCTTCGGAGTTCTGCCTCTGGATTTTCTTTTTCTGCTGCACAGATATGATTTCTACAGAATATTTTATGTGTAGAAAAATGGTATTATTTCTAATATTTTGGTAAATTCACTTAAAATAATCAATATCCAATGGCTTTTACCATTAAATCGAATCTGATCGACATTGTTGCAAGGGAAACCTACCCTGCTGAAATCTTTATTAAAGACAACAAAATCAGTTCAATACAAAGAATTTCAGAAAAGCAGGATACGTATGTTCTGCCCGGATTTATTGATGCACACGTTCATATTGAAAGCAGTATGCTGGTTCCGTCTGAGTTTGCAAAGATTGCGGTAAAGCACGGAACGGTGGCAACGATTTCAGATCCTCATGAGATTGCCAATGTTCTGGGAGTTTCGGGTGTTGAATATATGATCGATAATGCTCAGAAAGTACCTTTTCATTTTTATTTCGGGGCTCCTTCGTGCGTTCCTGCGACCCATTTTGAAACGGCAGGTGCGGTGATTGATTCAAGTGAAATTGACCAGCTTTTAGACAAAGAAGAGATTGTCTATCTTGCAGAAATGATGAATTTTCCGGGGGTTATTTATAAAGATGAGGAGGTTCTGAAAAAGCTGGAATCTGCGAAAAAACATAACAAGCCGATTGACGGTCATGCTCCGGGTTTAATGGGGGAAGAAATGAAATCTTATTTCAGTGCGGGAATTTCAACGGATCATGAATGTTTTGGGTATCAGGAAGCACTGGAAAAGCTTGAATTCGGGGTAAAAGTGATGATCCGTGAAGGAAGTGCGGCAAAAAATTTTGATACTTTAATTCCTTTATTAAAAGATTTTCCGGATCAGATGATGTTTTGCTGTGACGATAAGCATCCTGATAATTTGCTGGAATCTCATATCAACGATCATGTGAAACGCGCTCTGGATTTGGGTTATGATTTGTATGATGTGCTGCGTGCTTCTTCGTACAATGTAGTTAAACATTACAATTTACCGGTCGGATTATTGCAGATTGGCGACAATGCAGATTTTATAGAAATCGATAATCTCACGGATTTTACGATTTTAAAAACGTATATCAACGGAGCATTGGTTTCAGAAAACGGGGAATCGTTTATTGAATCTGTGGAAGCTGCGACAGTGAATAATTTTAGCTGCAGCTTAAAAAGCCCATCAGATTTTAAGGTAAAAAGCGAAGGGGAAAAAATTCGTGTGATTGAAACGCTGGACGGACAACTGATTACAAAAGAAATTCATGCAGAAGTTTTAAATATTGATGGTTTTGCAGAATCTGATCCTGAAAATGATATTCTGAAAATTGCTGTGGTGAACCGTTATCAGGATGCGCCGGTTGCAACAGCTTTCATCAAAAATATAGGCTTAAAAAACGGAGCGATTGCTTCGTGTGTTGCGCACGACTGTCATAATATTGTAGTTGTGGGAACGAATGACGATGACATATGCAAAGCAGTGAATCTGATCATTCAGGCAAAAGGTGGAATTTCTCTTGCCCATGATGAGGAAGAAATGGTTCTGGAACTGCCGATTGCCGGAATTATGACGGATCTTCCTGCGGAAAAAGTAGCAGAAGCTTATATTAGATTAGACCGGCGCGCAAAGGAATTGGGAAGCAGATTACGAGCGCCTTACATGAGTTTGTCTTTCATGGCTCTTCTGGTGATTCCCGAGCTGAAACTGAGCGACAAAGGGCTTTTCAACGGGAAAAGTTTTGAATTTACGGATGTTTTTATCAAGTCTGTTTAAACTTTTATTTAACCGCAAAAGAGGATCTAAACTTTTATTTAAAGTTGAGAATTATATATGAAAAGTTCACAATAGCTTTTAAAAATCTTTGATTTTTATTCTTTTGAGCGCTTTGATGATTATAGAAATTCACTTTAACATTATCATTGTCTTTTGTCCCTTTTGTGTTTAATTCTGAAATTAGTTTATCAAATAAATTGTACTGCCGTTTTGTTTGTAAACCGCAAAGATGCAGGACGTATCAACTTTCAGTAATTTTTTAAGGGGAAATAAAGTTAAAGATTTCAGACTATTCTTTTTTCGTTTTCCAGATCAGCGTAAAAACGGCTTTCATTAAAGCTTTCTTTCGCAGCCTGATAACCAATGTTAAAGATCTGTTCCAAACGGTCTTTTCTTCTTTCGAATGTTCCGTAGATGGAAAGTTCCTGCGATGAGATAAACCAGTCGCAGTGATCGAATTTAATTCTTTCGATGCGGTAAGAAAGCAGATCGTACGAGCGGGAGACAATGGCTTTAATCGATTTTAAATCATTGATTTTGACGTCTTGTGGAGGAGAAACGAAAACTCCGATCAGCTTATCGCAATCGTCTCTGATGATGTCGGCGGGAAAATTATTCAGCACGCCTCCGTCGCAGTACATTTCTTCATCGATGATGTACGGAGTCGTCACTCCGGGAATGGAGCACGAAGCAATAATGGCATCCACAATTTTAAAACTTTTTTCAAAGATTTTTTCGGTTCCTCCTACTAATTCTGTTGCCACTATTCTTACGTCTTTATCGAGATCGCCCAGTTTCATTTCGCCGAAAATAGGATTGAGATAATTTCTGAAAATCACCGAGGAAACCAAGCCGGGCTGGTTGAATGCAAAATGTTTCCAGTTGAAAAAGTAAACGGAATTGAAAAATTCCAGAATTTCTTCGGGAGTTTTTCCTACCGCGTGAAGACAGCCTACAATGGAACCTGCACTACAACACGAAAGAACATCGATATTGATGTTTTTTTCTGCTAAGAATTTTAAAACTCCGGCGTGTGCGATCCCTTTTGTTCCGCCACCCGATAAAACAAGCCCAACTTTCCCAAAATCCATTGAATAAAATTAAGAAAACAAGTCGAGAAAAACAGATTAAATTTTCTAAATACTGTGATTTTGGATTATTTTAACACAAATAAAATTATGCTTAAATGAATATTGATGATATGTTCTTATTTAGGCAGAAAATTATAATGATTTTTAGTATTAAGTATTTAATTTAAAACAGCTTTTCTTCAATAAGAAATAGTTTACCCCACTTTCTTATCATACAACTGAAGAATTTTCAGAAGATCGTCATCTGTTTTCCAGGAATCTATCATAGCGAGAAGATCCGGATAAGCCGCAAATCTTACTTTCAGGCTATTTTTAAGACTGGGATTGAAAAATCCGGATTCATTGATGATTTTTCGGTTTCTGCCGTCGATTAAAAAGTCTGTTCCAACAAATTTTAAGCCGCCGTGAGGAAAAAATCTGTACCAGTTCATATTTTTGCCTTCATACAAAATTTCTACAAAACCATTGTCAAAAACCATTTTCCCGGCAGAAGCATAATATTCATGAGTGGTATTATTTTCATCGGTAATCTTAATGTATTCCACATCTTTTGGTTCCACCCACGTTTCAGCCCCGGAAGAATCCCTCATTTTCATCTTAAGTAATACAGTGGCTACATAATATTTTGTATTGGAAAATTTACCTACATTTCTGATCTTCGTTTTGATGGTATCGCTGGATGTTTTCAGAATGTACTCCACAGGAAAATATCTTTTATCGTCTTTGTTCTGAGAAAATGAAAAGCTAAAGCATACAAAAAGCAGCAAAAAAATGATTTTTTTCATGAATGGTGGTTTAAAAAAGCCCGGCAAATTTCCGGGCATATTATCTAATTTTATTTTTAATTATTAATATACTTTTCAAAAATCCTTGAGAAGTCTTTCTGGTTATATTTATCGAAACTGTTGGTATTCCATGCAAAAATATACTCGTTGATGGCTCTCAGTTCCTGACTCTTGGAAACGTTTTCCTGCTTTCCGGAAGCAACTGTTGTAATGGCTTTCTGGATGCTGTCGTTAGAGAAATTCAGCAAAGAATGATTGTGGTGAACTTCCTGCTGAATCGCCAAAAGTGCTTTATATAAATCTTTCAACTGATCGATCTGACCTTTTGCAACGCTGATCATCATTGGAACATTCCCGATATTGAAAGAAATTTCTACATCAAGATCAATGGTTCCCGCCGTCTGTAAAGCAATATTAGAGAAAGGAAACTGGTAATATTCGTATCTCTTCAAGACTCTTTTTTTGTCTAACGCACTGGCTCCGTCGATGTGGATCAAAGCTCTATTGGTAAAGCAGTATTCGTCTCTTTTGGACTTAATTAAAAAGAAAATTTTCTCGTTATCTTCGGAAAGGATATAATCGTCCGAATCTACTTTGTCATAATCCTGTGAAGGGATGATTTTACCGATATCTCCCAATCCTAAAGCTTCCGCAGCTAATTTTTTAAACATAGTTTGTTGTATTTGTATTTTATTTCCGGAATAAAATTAAGAAAATAACTGAGATAAAATCAAAAAAAATCATCTTAAAGAATGTTTAAATTTGATTAAATATTCAAAAATTTCATTCATTTTTTGACGCAAAGTTTTTACTTAAAGATTTAATTATTTAAATGAGCAAAGAAGAAACAACAAGCTGATTTGATGAAGCAATGTTGTCAGGCTTCGTGAAGCAAATTTTATTTGCCTTTGCTTTCTAAGAATAATGTGTAAAGTTGAATTAAAACTTTGCGTGGTAAAATAATCGAATCATAAAATTTTAAATATCAAATTTAAACAGATCCTTTTCAAAAAGAAAAACCACAGACTCCTGATCTGTGGTTTTGATATTGTTAAACTTTGTCAAAGATTTTCAACTTTGGCAAAGTGAAAAATTAAATGTGGATTACTTCTCCATAAGCAGCCGCTGCAGCTTCCATAATGGCTTCAGAAACTGTCGGGTGCGGGTGAATAGATTTGATGATCTCGTGACCTGTAGTTTCCAGTTTTCTGGCAACCACTGCTTCCGCAACCATGTCTGTAACCCCTTCTCCGATCATGTGACAACCTAACCACTCTCCGTATTTAGCATCGAAAATAACTTTAACGAAACCATCCGTATTTCCGTTTGCCGTTGCTTTTCCACTTGCCGAAAGAGGGAATTTTCCTACTTTAATTTCATATCCTTTTTCTTTAGCCTGTTTTTCTGTAAGACCAACAGAAGCTACTTCTGGGTGACAGTACGTACATCCCGGAATATTGCCATAATCGATTTTTTCAACGTGCATTCCTTTGATTTTTTCAACGCAGGTAATTCCTTCTGCAGAAGCAACGTGTGCCAAAGCCTGAGTAGGAATGATGTCTCCGATTGCATAATAACCCGGAACTGAAGTTTCGTACCATTCGTTGACCAAAACTCTACCTTTGTCTGTCTGGATTCCCACTTCTTCAAGACCGATGTTCTCGATGTTTGCAGCGATTCCTACAGCAGATAATAAAATATCAGCTTCAAGAACGATGTTTCCTTTTGCTGTTTTTACGGTAGCTTTTACGCCTTCTCCGCTTGTATCAACGCTTTCTACGGAAGCATTGGTCATGATCTCGATTCCTGATTTTTTCAGAGATTTTTCTAAGTGTTTAGAGATTTCCTCATCTTCTACAGGTACGATGTTTGGCATAAATTCTACAACGGTTACTTTCGTCCCCATTGTATTATAGAAATCGGCAAATTCTACCCCGATAGCTCCGGAACCTACAACAATCATAGATTTTGGCTGCTCAGGAAGAGACAATGCCTGTCTGTATCCGATTACTTTTTTACCGTCCTGTGGCAAGTTCGGCAATTCTCTTGAACGCGCTCCTGTTGCGATGATGATGTGCGTTCCTGTATATTCAGTTACTTTTCCTTCTTTATCGGTAACGGAAACTTTTTTACCTTTCTGTACTTTTGCAGTACCCAGAATAACATCGATTTTATTCTTTTTCATCAGGAATTCAATTCCTTTGCTCATTTTCGATGCAACGCCACGGCTTCTCTGAATTACGTTCGGAAACTCAAAGCTAGCTTCCACTTTGTTCAAACCATAATCTTCAGCATGGTTGATATAATGAAAAACCTGAGCCGACTTCAATAAAGCTTTGGTAGGAATACATCCCCAGTTAAGGCAGATTCCTCCTAAATTTTCTTTTTCAATGATTGCTGTTTTGAAACCTAATTGTGCCGCTCTGATTGCTGTAACGTATCCACCAGGACCACTTCCGATGACAATAATATCGTAATTCATTAGTTTAAAATTTTTATGCGAATTTAAGGAAAAATATCGGATGTATGGCATTCTGACGAAATTGATCCCTTAAGGTTTTGTTTACTATTTTTCATCATCAGAAGCTGTAATCGCTGAAGTTTAAAATAAAAATATAAAATCAGAAAATATTTTAAAACATTCATTAAAACCATTATTAGATTAATATTATCAACATAATTTATTAAAACTATTAAAAATGATAGTCAAAAATAAAAATTTATATTAAAATTTTAATACATTTGAAATAATCAAATAAAATTTATATGTATGAAAAAGATTTTTTCGATTTTTGTGATATGCGGATTTCTCGCCAACGCACAAGTGGGAATCAGTAAAAACCAACCAACCAGCACATTAGATATTAACGGATCTGTGAGTGCGAATTACAGGCAGGTAACAGCAACTACCTATTCTATCGTTACAAACGATCATTACATCACCTATAATGGTACTGCCAATTCTACGTTTACACTGCCGGCAATCGGTTCCGGAGCTTCAAGTTTTACGGGAAGAATTTATAAAATTAAAAATATATCTGCTTTCAATATTACTTTACAAGCTTCAGGAGGAAATACGCTAAGAATAGACAATACTCCGGTTTCTACATTTATCATTCCTACTGGAGCGTATGCAGAAGTGGTAAATAACAGCAACACTACTGGCGGAACATGGGATCTTTCTTTTATCACGCTTCCAAAGCCTAATAATGTGGAAATCTACGGAACACAGCTTTCGATACCGCCGCACGCTTCGGGAACTGCTCCGGTTGCCGACTGGACCGGACATTCTAATACAGCATATGATACGGGAACAGGAACTGATGCGTGGTGGGTCATCAGCAAAGCATCTACATCGTTCTCGGTAGGAACAGGTTTTTCCAATGCGAGCAGAATGACTTTGGTTTACGAGTATCAGGGAACTCCTTTTAATATTACCAATATGAATCCTTCGCTTACCGCAGGAAACAATTCTAGTTTTCCTGATGTTTTCATTGCTTCTTTTGTAAGCCTTGCCAATAACGGAACTTCTGGTAAAACGAGACTTACGGTTTCTGTTGCGCGTGTGGACTTTATAGGAAACAACGGCTCCAACAACAGTAACTGGACCGGAACATTCCTTTTAAATCTATTGCTTGCAAGAAAGGTTTATTAATAAGTCTGTTTAAACTTTTTTTTAACCGAAAAAGGCACAAAAGATAAACTAAAATTTTATTTAAAGCTGATCATTATAAATGAAAAAGCTCACAATAGTTTTTAAAAATCTTTGATTTTTATTCCTTAGGTTAGAACATAAAAAAAAACAGGCTATCTCTATTGGATAGCCTGTTTTTATTGTATTGGGAAATTACATTTTTCTTAGTAATCTCTTCTGACTCTGGTACTTTTCATTTAAAGCTCTTAACTGATCCTGCTTCATTTTTTTGGTTGCAAGCGGATGATTCATAATGGCTTTTTTCTCAGCATTGTATCTTCTGTCAAGCTCTCTCGATTTGCTGCTGATCAACTCACTTTTTGAAGGATGTGGAGGTGCAGGTGGACGTTTCTGTCCGTAAGCATTCATTGATAATCCTACTAATAAAACGGTTGATATAAATAACTTTTTCATAATATTTACTTTTTTTTGAATGAATTTATCATGAAATTCATTCCTGTTCGGTTTAAATATTACACATTTCATACCATATTTTTTTTACGCCGGACTACTCAACTTCAATATTGTGTTTCAAAGGAAGATTTTTGGAAGAGTTTCCGACAAAGATTCTGTATGTTCCTTTTTCCACGATCCAGTTCAATTTTTCATCTAAAAACTGTAATTCTTTCACCGGAATTTTAATCGAAACCTGTTTGGATTCTCCCGGTTGTAAATAAATTTTCTGAAAGCCTTTTAACTCAATAACCGGTCTGGAAACCGAAGCCAACAGATCTTTTACATACAACTGAACGACTTCGCTTCCTGCTTTCGAACCTGTATTTTTCACAGTCACTTTTGCCACAATTGTATCATTTTCAGAATATTTTATTTTATTTAACTGTAAATCTGAGATTTCAAAAGTGGTATAGCTCAGTCCAAAACCAAAAGGATACAAAGGTTCGCCGCTCAGATCGTAATAATCATTTCCTCTTCCTGTCGGATGATGGTTGTACGTCAAAGGCAACTGACCTTCTTCAACCGGAAAGGTTATCGGCAGTTTTCCTGATGGATTTTCTACTCCGAAAAGTACTTTTGCTACAGCGTTTCCGCCTTCTTCTCCGGGATACCAGACATCCAGAATGGCTCCGACCTTATCCTTCCAATCTGTTGTTTTTATTGCGGAACCACCCACTAAGACAACTGTTGTCGGTTTATTTAATTTTGATATTTCATGAATGAATTTTTCCTGATTTCCGGGAAGACTTAACGAAGAGCGATCCTGAAATTCCCCTTCATGAATTCCGGCTGTAACAATGATGTAATCTGCATTCTGAGCCTGCTTCAAAGCATCATTAAAATCTTTTCGGTAGTCTTGTAAGCCATAGTTCCAGATCAGTTCAATATTGGCTTCTCCCCTGTTTTCGTGAAATTCAACCACAATATCATATTTCTGCCCTTTATTAAATTCTACCTCAACGGTTTTGGTGGAATAACTGAGTTTTTCCCAATTGTCAATTAACAATGAACCGTTTAAAAACAATCGGAAACCGTCGTTTCCTCTTAAACCTAACTGATATTTTCCCGATTTTGGGGCTTCGAGTTTTCCTGTCCAACGAACGCTGTAATTGTCTGACTGCAGTTTTTCAGGATTGGGAGAATACAAAGTCCATTTGAAATTGATCTGTTCGTCCTGTTTTTCAAATTCAGGTTTTCCTTTTAATTCTGAATCTGAAAAGTAACTTCCTTTTAAACCTTTTTTATTTTCAGAAGACAAAACTTCAGCAGGAACCGTCAGAAAATCTTTCATATTCCAATCGATTCCTTTTGAATAAGTGATTTCGATATTTTTATTTTCAGCTAAATTTTTAATTCCGTCCAAAATGCTGACCTTTTTATTTCCCGGACCCGAATAACCGCCTAATCTTGCATCTGCAGCATCTGTTCCGACGACTAAAATCTTTTTATATTTTTCCGAAATCGGAAGGGTAAGATGATTATTCTGAAGCAAGACAAAAGATTCTGCCGCAGCTTTTTCAGCTAATGATTTGTGATTGATTTTCTTTAATTCTTCTATATCTTTATTAGAAACGTAAGGATTTTCAAACAGACCGAGTTCAAATTTTGCCCTCAAAACTCTCGCGACTGCATCATCAATTCTTTCCTGAGAAATTCTTCCATCCAAAAACGGAGGAATAAAAAGTTTATAATGTTGATATTCCGTCTGAAAAATCACATCAAGCCCCGCATTAATTGCCTGTGCAGAAGCATCATCGTAATCTTTTGCCGTAAAATGCAGCACATTTGCTCCACCAACCGCACTTGCATCGCTGATGACAAATCCTTTAAAATTCCAGTCTTTTTTTAATTTTTCTGTTAACAGCCAATGATTTGCCGTTGAAGGTCTTCCGTCAAGCAAATTGTAGGAAGTCATTACCGAACGGCTTTTTCCCTGTTGAAAGGCTTTCTGAAAAGGAATTAAATGGGTTTCCTCCAGATATCTTTTACTCCAGTGAATCGGATATGAATCTCTTCCGCCTTCTCCAACATTGGCTAAAAAGTGTTTCGGAGTGGTAATGATTCCCTGATTTTCAAAGGAACTGACAAAATTTACCCCCATTACAGAAGTCAGAAACGGATCTTCACCGTATGTTTCTTCCGTCCTTCCCCATCGAACATCGCTTGCTAAATTCACAACCGGCGTCAGAATCTGACATATTCCTCTCAGTTTGGATTCTTTTGCAATGGCTGTTGAAACTTCTTTCATCAACTCAGGATTGAAGGTTGCCGACAAACCAATTGCCTGTGGAAAAGCAGTTGCTCCTTCACGCATTAATCCGTGCAAAGCTTCATCGAAAGGAATAATCGGAATTCCCAGTCTCGATTCTTCCACAAAATATTTCTGAATGGCATTTATTTTTTTTGCGAGTCTTTCTGCATCTTCATTGGCATTATATTTCAGCAATTGCCCTGCAACTCCGCCTCCCTGATTTCCCGCGCTTACCTGCAAACCGAAAATTCCGTGGGAATACTGATCTTTCGGAACGTTATCCAGATCTCCGGGAATCATGAAGCACTGCCAGAATTTTTCTTCGGGCGTCATGCGTTTTAATAGATCCTGAACTCTGGCTTCAACAGGTTGTTTCGGGTCTTTGTATAATGGTTTTTGAGCTGTAATAAATGTTGTGCTCAATAACGAAATTATTATAATTTTAAATCGAAGTTTTAAAGACATCGCAAAATAATTTTGTTTTAAAATATTTTCTTTTTTCCTTGATGAAAAAAGAAACAAAAAAATCAAGACTTGGAACTCTTCGCTAAAAATAAAATCTGCTTTTTAAAAATTCTAAAACTCGCGCAAATTTAATGTTGGTTTTTCAGTTCAATATTTGTGTCGCGCTCAAACAGTAGAATTTTCTTAACGTTCACAGACTTTATTTTCTTAACGCTCCGATTTCCCAGGTCGTTTTTGATATAAAAATAGTCACAATTTGAACTACTGCGTAATCTGGATTACGGTTGAATATTTTAATTGATTTCTTTCTTTTGGTAAATTGATTTCAATTGAATTTCCGGTTTGTTTCCACTGGATTTTATTGGATAATCCTAAAATTTTCAATGATTTTGGTTTAAAATTTTCAGGAATAATGAAATTTAGGATTGATGGAGCCTGATAATTTGTTTTTTCATCCAGATGAAAAATATTCACTGTTTTTCCGTCTTTGCTTTTCGTGTAGTAAAAATTTCCGTCGTGATGAGGGGCAATACTTCTTGTTGCAAAAACAGCCGACTGGTTTTTATCCATCCAACTTGAAATTTCTTTCAATCTTTCGTAAACAATGGGATCGTAGTCTCCATTCGGTCCGGGAGCAATATTCATGAGGTAATTTCCACCTCTTGAGATGATTTTAATTAACGTTTCGATGATTTTCTGAGAGGATTTGTAATTGTCGTTGGGAACATAGGAAAACGAATCTCCCATCGTGATGCAGCTTTCCCATGGAATGGAAAGTGGTTTTTCAGGAACCGCCTGTTCCGGTGTTACGTAATTTTCCCATTTTCCGGGAACGGTACGGTCTACGACAATGATTCCGGGTTGGTTTTTACGCGCCATGGTTCCGATTTTATCCATATCGATGTCCTGTTCAACTTTGATGGTTCTCTGCCATTCTACATTGGGATAGATGGTATTAAAGGGACGAACCCAACCTCCATCTAACCAAAGAATGTCAATTTTGCCATAATTGGAGGTGATTTCGTTGAGCTGATTAAACGTAAAATTTTTAAAACGGTTCCATTTTTCAGGATATTTTTTCGGGTCGTAGTTCACATTTCGGTCTTTTGGCGGAAAATACGACCACCAGTAATCGTCAGAATGCCAATCGGGTTTTGAAAAGTAAGCTCCAATTTTAAACCCGCTATTTCGGAATGTATTGAAAATTTCTTTTGTTACGTCTGCTTTTGGATTTTTGGAAAAAGGCGTTTTGGAGGAGGTAATTTTATAATCAGACTGTTGGGTGTCAAACATTGCAAAACCGTCATGATGTTTTGTTGTGAAAACCACATATTTCATTCCTGCTTTTTTTGCAGCTTCAGCCCATTTCTGTGGATTGAACTGAACCGGATTGAAAGTGGTCTGAAGATTTTCATAGTTTTTTACGTATTCGTAGTACGATTTTCCGTGTTCGGGTTTTCTTTGTGTCCATGATTCGTCTTCGGGACAGAGGCTCCAGCTTTCGACAATTCCCCATTGGCTGTAGGTTCCCCAATGCATGAAGAGTCCGAATTTTAAATCCTGCCAGTTTTCCGTATTTTGAACAACAAGTGGATCGGTAGGTTTCTGATAGCCATCAGAAACATTGTGAGCCTGAGAAAATAAAGCGGATGACGTAAGAAATGAAGAAAGGATGATGGTTTTTGCTTTTTGTCTGATGAACATTGACGTTTAGTTTTTGCTAATTTAATATTTCACCGGAAATTTTTAACCACAAAAGGCACAAAAGATTAAAATACATTGGAATTTAAGATTATTATCACATTTTCTATAGGAGAACACATTAGTTTTTGAAAATCAAAGATTTTCTGTTGCATGGGTTTCTAATTCCGTTTATTTTTAAATCAAATCGTTAAATGCAGATTCCACTGTTGAATAGGAAAATTTAAATCCGCTTTTGATTAATTTTTCAGGGTAAACATTCCGGCTTTTTAATAGTAATTCGGTTTCTGTATTTAAGAATATTGATGCGATTTCCAATTGCCAAACCGGAGCATTCAATCCAAATGGAATTTTCATTTCTTTTATTAATTTTTTCATGAATTCTTCGTTGGATAAAGGATGGGGAGCTGTAATATTGATATTTCCTGAGATATTTTCATGTTCAATGATGAATTCTACAGCTCTGCAAAAGTCTTCAATATGGATCCAGCTTACGTTTTGGTTTCCTCTTCCTTGTTTTCCGCCTAATCCGAATTTGGTAAGCATTTTCAATTTTGGAAAAGCGCCGCCGTTATTTCCTAAAACGATGGAAGTCCGTAACGCAACTTTTCGCACATTATCTGTTTTTAATCTAAAAAATTCATTTTCCCAGCTTTTACAGATGTTCATGGAAAAATCGTCACCTATGATCCCGTTTTCTTCTGTGTTCAAATGTTTTTCTGAATGAACGTAAATGGTTGCGGAACTTGCATTGAGCCAGATTTTGGGTTTATGGATACATTCGTCAATTGCCTGCTGAAGAACTTTAGTGCTTTCAATTCTTGAATTGTAAATTTCTTTTTTGTTGTTTTCCGTATATCTGCAATCGACGGATTTGCCGGCAAGATTGATCAGAACATCAGAATTTTCGAGTAATTTTTTCCATTCGCCCAAAGTTTTGGCATCCCAATACAATTCATTTTTCTGTTTTGGGTTTCGGGTTAAAATATATACTTCGTTTCCTTTTTCGGTAAAATATTTTTCGAGGTTTTTACCGAGAAAGCCTGTTCCGGCGGCGATGATTATTTTCATTTGGTGGATGGGATTTAGTTGATTGGTGGTGGATTTAAATATTGAGATTCTTTCCTTCGTCAAGCTCAGGATGAACTTAAAGCTCAGCATGACATCGCTAATACTAAACGTTTCGACGCTCGCTTCGCTCGCGCTTCTGCTTATTTTCTGCAACAGTTTTTATCAATTTATTTCTCTCTAAAAGAAAGTTTTTCATGTAATTTTTAAGAAAAATTCTGTTGAATATTTTTCCGATGATTCCGAAAGGGGAATAAAATTCGAAGATGTCTGTCATGATTGTGTTTTTACCTTCCTGTCTGAAAATATGCTGATGTTTCATGGATTTGAAAGCACCCTTCAACATCGTATCTGTGAAATGATAAGGTTTCTTCATGCTGATAATTTTTGTACTCAGGATTTGATAGATTCCTAAATGTTTTGCTTTCCATGTTACCGTTTCGCCTTCTTCGATTAGTCCTGAAGTTCGCACCGCAATGGCTTTTTCGCCTGTTTTAAAAGTTGATTTCTGATGCAGATCGATGTCTCTTGCCAGATCAAAAACGGTCTGAATGTCTGATTTGATGATGGTATCTAAATAGATTGTTGACATTTTAAAAATATTTTTTAGTTTTTATAGATTCATCCATATTAAAACAGCTAAAACAGTCAATCTGAAAACGGTCCACGAAATTGTCGGAAAAAGGTTTAATTTTAAAATTCTGCTTCTTCTGAGATGTTCTGAAAACATGACAAAAACCACAATTCCGAAATAGATAACTGATGCATTTGCATTGATATTAAGAAATAAAGCAGGAATCAGAAGTAAAGTTCCGATTAAGGAAACCGTCATCATATTTCCCAAATAATTCCAGATTTTCTCTTTTAAATAAGTTTTTAAAATTAAAGTCTGCCAAACGATTTGTCCGCAACAAATTGCAAATTCTCTCCAAAAATTCTGAGTAAGATTTAATCCCAATTTAGGTGAAAATATGCTTAAAATATATCCTGAAAAAATGACCACAAAAGCGATGTAAGCCAATCTGTATTTTAGATTGAAATCCGGAACACAAGCTTCTTCATGCTGATCTTTTGCGGAAGGAATAATCTGCTTCCGGTTATAAGACACAAAGGAATACAGCTTTTTGAAAAACCAGTGCAAAGGCTGGATTCTCGCAATTTTTTCAAGCTTTGGAAAAGAATTTCCGATGATTAACAAAAGACTTTCTAAACCATATATTACTGTGTTTTTTTCGTGATCGACTAATGCGATTTCGTTTTTTGCACGGTTGAAATCAATCAGGTCTTTGTTTTCGAAACTCAGATCTGTAAAGGCTTCTCTTCCTTTTTTATCGAGCATTCCGCATTTGATGAAGCCTTTTGAATAGATGTTACACATAGGACATTCATTGTCGTAAATAAGAGTGTGGTTTTTGAGGGTTTTCATGGTTGTTCGTTTAAACTATTTTTAGCATCAAAAAAACTGATCATTAAAGACTGAATAATAAGAATGGGTGAAAGAAATATCCAGGACATTACCATTAATTCAAAAATATTTTTCAGGTTTTGTTCAGTGTCTTCAAACTTGAATAATGATGAGAAAATCAGGATTAAAAAACCGATTACAACATAGCTTGAAATAAAAACATATACTTTTCTGGAATCTGTTTTTACATATTTCTTACTGAAAGCCTTGATGATATTCAGAGAATATTGAGCAACGGCTATCAGGAAAAATTCAACTATTATTACTACTCCTAAAAATTCCTGTTGTGTAATTATTGCTGCAAGAATTGTTGCAAGAAACAGTAAGATTAGCGATTGCTGGATTCTGAGATCATATGTAAGAATAGTTTTCATGATTCTGTTTTTTTAGTATTCATAAGTTTTATAACAATCTATAATGTAGAGGATTGCAAGTACCGGACTGTAAAACACTGATGCGATTAAAATATATCCGAAAAAATTGGTGACATCATTATTGTTATTAAAAGCCAAAATAATCAGCCATGAAATCCAAACAGGCATTATAAAAATTCCGTAGACAATATATAGCCAAGATTTCTTTGTTTTCTGAAAGGCTCTGCTGATAAAACTAATCAATTGAGGTATTCCCACTATGAAATAAAAAAGAAAAACAGTAGCATTTTCAAAAACAACAATTCCTAAGAATACCAAAATAAGTCCGATTACAAGGAATGAAAGTTGAATGTAAAAGTCGTTTTTAATAGAAGTTTTCATGGTTATTATATTTTAAAGGTTCAAAAAATCTCCTCTCGTTCTCTTTTTCTGGATTTTGAAGGTGAAATACATCCAGATTTTAAATAGCAGTGTTTTCATTTTTGATGATTTTATCTTTGTTCATGGCGTGTTTACGACCTTTCAGGAAAAGAAGCAGGTTCAGAAGCATCATCACTCCGAGGTAGATGGAAAATCCTCCGATTTTTTCGCTTAAAGCAACAACCAGTCTTTCAATGGTTTCAATTTGAAAAAATTCAATGATACAAAGTGCGAAACCGAGATTTAAGAGGTAAAAACCGATTTTAAATAAAGAGTTGGTTGCCATTGCAATATCTTCTTTCTGATGAAAAATATCGATCATAAACGCTTTGGAATTTTTAAAGAGAAACTGGGAAACCAATACGGTGAGAAGGATTACAATTGGCAGATAGATCATGTATGCTTCGAAATTGTACGTTGTGGTGAGAGCTGTTGCATTCATAGTTTTATTATTTTATGGTTAAATTTTTTCTTAAAAAGTAAAGCGCGAAAATGTTCATAAAGTGCAGCACACATAAAATCAAGGTGATATAACCGATTCTGACTGCCGTCACAGATAACATTTTTTCTATAGAATCTACTTTTTCCCAGTGCGTCAGATTTAATGCGATGTACCCTAGATTGATGAGATAATAACATCCCAAAAGAATCCTGTTGATCGTTAAACATAGATCTGCATCGTGAATAAGATAGTTCAGGTAATGTTTTCCTGCGTTGTAGCATCTTCTTCCGACATCAATGGTTATGTAGGAACTGACGGAAAGAAAAAGCAGATATGAAACAATATTGAACATTTTATAAATATTATATTTTCAATAAATATTGAAATTAAATTTCAAAAAAATTATTTTTCCGTTTTATTCTGTTGCATCATTTTAACATTATAAAAGCCATAGATCACATAGTAAATATTAAAAAGTACGCCTCCGATGCCCATGAAATAAAGAACATACTCAATTTTAGAATCGTTGAATAATAAAACCGCAACAAATAATAACTGGAAAAATATCAAGGCACCAAAAAAATAGTACCGATGAAATTTGCTTTTGCTAAGTGAAACTCTCAATAAAAATCCTATCAGATTTGAAATACCAATATAGAAAAGTGCAATAAAAAATTCTGTTCCGGGTGTTTTTTCGAAATAATCAGCGATAGCATACGAAAAGAATACAAGGCTAATGACTGTCTGAACTATTGCTTCTCCTATTAATATTTTACGTTTCATGTTGAGAGTTTTTATTGTTATTATATTTTCAATAATTTTTGAAAGTTTATCTGAAATAAAAAAGGAAAATTTTCCTTTTTATATTCATCCTATTCGTTTCGTTCAGAATAACAAACGATTACTTCAGTAAATTCGTAATCTTTCCAACCAGCCAATGATCGTCACTTTTTATGGCAAGATCCATAATATTGTTTATTTTCCCCGTTACAGAACTGAAATCGTCCATTAATCTAATGAACTCTTTTGCTTCGTCAGAATCTTTGTCTTCAATATTTTTCAGCTCTTCCAAAAACGAAATTACAGGCTCAATCTCTCTCTTTCTTCTTTCTTTTGTAATCTGCTTGAATAAAAACCAAACGTCTTTTTCTGCCACAAAATATTCTTTACGGTCGCCTTTCACAAATTCTTTTCTTACAATTCCCCAATCCATCAGCGCACGGAGATTCATATTGGCATTTCCTCTTGAAATTTCAAGCTGCTCCATTACCTCATCGGTAGAAAGTGCTTTACCACTTGCCAAAAGCAGCGCATGAACCTGCGCCATGGTACGGTTGATCCCCCAATTGGTCGCAAATGTACCCCAAGTCTGAATGTATTTTTCTTTAGCTTCTGAAAGTTGCATTTTGTTTTACTTTTAATTCCTGATACAAATGTAATAATAATTTTCGAACTTTCAATAATTTTTGAAAGTTTATTTAAAATAAAAACAGACATCCTTTGAGAATGCCTGTTCACACTAACTTTAATTTTTTATAATTTTAAATACGTCCCATTGTTTTCCATATAAACATCTCATTAAATAAACACCTTGTGGATAGGAAGTAATATCTATTTTATTATTTCCTTTTGGTAACTTTTCCTGTTTGATTAAAATTTTACCACTGAAATCATATAGGTATAATTCATCAATCTGTTTATTCGACTGTATGTTAATTAATCCTTTTGTAGGGTTTGGATAAATTTTAACCTTTGGATTTTCTTCATTTTCAAGTTCTACCTCAATTTTTTTGTTAATAAATTCATTATTAGAAGGCTTCTGACAAGAAGGTATTGTTGAACGTTGCAGAATAAGCCTCAACAATAAATCATTTAACTTTTCCACTTCGTAAGAATCTGTTGTTGGTTCGATGTGATGATTTCCGATTCCACTGTGGTTAGTAAGGAATGTGTAGGTTCCGTTTGTAAGCAATGCAAACGTTCTCATAATATATTCCGTTTCTTTATCTGTATCACTCGCTGCCAAAGGAATAATTGTAATTCCTTTTTTTGCTGCCAGTTTTATTTTATTATATATTTTATTAATATTTTCTTCAGAATAATGTGGGGATGCATCAAGAATCAGAAAAATAATTTTTGTAGAATTTTCTTTGCTCCAGCTAAGTTTATCAATTGAAGAATCCAATGCTTCAACAACTGCTTCAGGAGTATCTCCACCTCCATTAGCATTTTGTTTTTTAATAAAATTCACCAAATTTTCAGCTCTGTCAGAAAAATCAAATTCACGCGTTACATATTCATCACCCTGATCTCTGTAAAATACAGAACCATAACGAACATCTGTTGTATTCTGAAGTTTTTTTTCAACTTTTCTCAATACATCCAATAATTCTGCCTGTAAATAAGAAATCTCATCCCCCATAGATCCTGTAGCATCTACAACAAAAGCTAAATCTAAATTTCTTTTTTGAAGACATGGCGCATCTATTGTAATTATATTTTCACCGTTTTTAAATAAATTTGCTTTAGCTGACAAAGTTTTTCCTTTATCATCTGTTATATAATATTTCTTCGATAAAGATTGATAATCTATTCTTGGAGCGATCCATAATTCTGCGTTTCCTTTATTATCCGAAACAGCTTCCCAAATAATTTCTTTCTTATCATTTAACAACCTTAATCTCTTACCAATAACTGTTTTTTTATCTTTATTAACCAACTGAACAGAAATCCTTTTATCAGGGAAAAGTTTCCATTGATTTTTATATTCTGATAAAACAGGAACCGCCATATCCTGCCAGTAATTCCATTTTGAGAAATCATTTACTTCTCCTGCTGTAAGTTTCCCTGCATCCGGAAATTCTTCATAAATTTTTGTTTTCTTACCCTTTGTTTTGGATTTACTAATCTTTACACCTGATATCGATTTTGCTCCCGCAGCAGATAAACTTCGCGGTGAAGATTCAATCTCCATAGCCACGACCGATTTCGGTTTCGGACAGCCGTTATATTCCGGTAATCCGGGAACGGTAGGACACGCATCATCTTTATCCAGAATTCCGTCGCCATCTGTGTCCGGCCAAGGACAGCCGTTGTTTTCTGCGGGTCCGGCCACAGTTGGACAGGCATCGTCTTTATCCACTACTCCATCTCCGTCGGTATCAGGAAAAGGACAGCCGTTATTTTCTATCGGTCCCGCAGCTTCTTTACATTGGTCTTCTTTATCGGGAACGCCGTCTCCGTCTGTATCTGGGAACGGACACCCTTTATTTTCTATCGGTCCTGCGATTTCCGGACATTTATCTTTTCGGTTTTTAACTCCGTCCTGATCTTTGTCTTTTTCAATACTTAATTTCTCTTTTTCAGTTTGATGATCTGTTGCTGTTTTGGTTTTACAGCCCATTACCAACATCAAAGCCAATATGGTAGTTCCTAGTTTTTTCATATGTATTATTTTTCTGAAAGTATAATTATTTTCCGTTTCTCTGTTTTAAGGATGCAGATTTTCGAAAAAGTTGCAGTGGAGTTGATATTTTTTTGTTAAAACTTCACCCTCTTCATTTTTATAATTTAAACTTGTTTAAACTAATTTCAGAATTAACCGCAAAAGGGACAAAAGAAAATGTTAAAGCGAATTTCCAGAATAATCAAAGCACTCAAAAGAATAAAAATCAAAGATTTTTAAAAACTATGGTGAGCTTTTTCATTTATAATAATCAACTTTAAATAAAAAATTTAGCAGATCTCTTGTGACTTTTGCGGTTAAATAAAAGTTTAAACAGACTTTTTAATTAAATATAAATCAAACAGTTAAAAATTCCACGACTTTAAAATAAGCTTTAAGGCTGAATTCTGACTTTTATCCCTTCATTCCAAAATTTTGCTTCCGGCATATAATAAAGGTATACGTTGCTTGCTTTTCCTGTATATTCTCCTGCAAATTCCACTTTAAGATCCAGATTGATGGTTTTTATTTCGTTGGCATCAAAATATTCCCAATACAGAACCAGATAATTATCAAAAATTTCGTAATAAGAAACCTTTTTTTTATCCAGAAGATCTTTCAGCAAAGCATTCTGTAAAGTTAATCCTGCCGGAATTCCTATTTTCGCCGTCACCATCGGAAGCTGATTGTTTATTTTATTCTGAATGGTAACTATCATTCGGTCTGTCTCTCCTGTTTTTGCTGTTTCAGATTTTAATTTTGTATTCAGGATTAAAGGAATTTCTGCACTTTTCGGAGCTTTTAACGTGTAATATTCATAATCCAGTTTGTAAGGAAGCCCTCTTTGTGTAGGATAATTGATGCTGATTGTATTTTCTCCGTTTTTAAAAGCAGAACTCACCGAATTATTCGTTCTGATCTCTGCTCCGTTTACTTTTATCAAAGGTTTTTCCGTGCCATATAATCTTTCATTTTTTGAAAAAAATACAGATAATACTTCCAAAGCCAAAGTTGTTGCCTGAGTAGAACCGAAGCCATAATATCCGTTGAAATTGATCAGATGATCTGCAACTTCTGCAATTTTTAACTGGCTCAACTGATCATCTTTCTGCAAAGCCATCAGATAAAGTGATAGTGTTTCCGCATTTGCAGAAAATCCTCCGGAACCTGTAAAAGTGGTTTTTGTTTTTAAACTTTTCCCTTCAAACTGACTGTTTAAAAGAGAAATCAACTCTTTATATTGCTGATTTTTGCCTAAATTATAAGAAATATTTGCCATTAAAGCCATCTGATAAGCATCTTTTGTAGCCAAAGCACGTTTCAGATTGATTTCGTAGGCATCGTCCAGATTTTTGATTCCGGTTTTAGACAACGCATACAAAACATACATATTTCTCGACCATGCAAATTCTGAATACGGATTGCTTTTTTCATAGTCTCTTCTTACTTCAAACATTCCGTTCTGATTTTTTTTGGATAAAATAAAAGAGGTAAGATCCTGAATGATTTTAGGTTCAATATTCACATATTTTTTCAAATCTTTAAATTCAAGCAATGCAAAAGCAGAAAGTGCAACATCCGATTCCGAAGATCCAAAGTAAGTGAATCCGCCGTTGCGGTTTTTATAGCTCAGCATTTTCTGATAGCCTTTTTTCATGTTTCTTATCACCAGACTTTCGGTTTCCGGCGTAATTTTTTTAATCTGTTTTAAATAATCCAGAATGAAAATATTTGGATAAACCGTTGAGGAAAGCTGCTCAAAACATCCGTAAGGTTCTCTTTTCAGGCGTTCCATATTTTCAAACATCTGCAGTGCATTGTTTTCATACACATAATAAGACGAGAAGAAACTGCCTTCAATATAATCCGGAATATCAATTTTGAGGTCTTCTGTTTTGTTATTGATGACTGAATAGCGGTGCAGAAATCCTTTTTCCTCCACTTTAAAGGGAAGAATCATGGTTTCTCTGAAATCTTCCGATCTTACGGTAAACTGAATATTCGATTCCACCACTTCATTGGTCTGGATTTTCACAAATAATCTGCCCGATTCCAAAGGTTTCAAAGTAATCGTGCTATCTGATTGTACCACGTTCACACGATTCGGAACAATAACGTCCATCATTATCTTTTTGGTTTCCGGAGAATTGTTTTTAACCACCACCGGAATCATCATCTGATCTGTTCTTGTAAGATATTGCGGAAGTTTCGCATCTATGGAAATCAGACTTTGAGCCGCATAAGTTGTTTCATCACGCCCGATTAAACCTGAAGAGGAAATTCCTTCCGTCATGATTCTGAAAGTAGAACTGGCATCGGAATTATAAAATTCAACCTGTGCTTTTCCGTTTTTCCCTGTTTCCAATACAGGATTCCAATACAGAGCTTCACGATAATCGTGTCTGTAAGAAGTATTTGTCGTTTTATAGACAGGATAAGAAAAATTTCTTGTGTATTCGTACGAAACCAGACTTTCATTGGGAATATTCACCAATGCATAATATGATTTCGGCGTTACATCAAATTTTATCTGAGACCGGAAATTCTTCAAAGAATTAATGACGATCACACCATTTGCACCTCTATTCCCATAAATGGCAGTTGCGGCGGCATCTTTTAAAATTGTTACACTGTTGATGTCATTCGGATTGATGACTGTTTTAAAATTCTCTACAGGAACACCATCCACAACATACAGCGGATTTTTATTGGCAACAGAAGCATTTCCCCGGATCTGCACATTGAGATAACCTCCCGGCTGATTGGTGGGAGTAATAACAAGTCCTGAAACTTTTCCGCCCAAAGAAGACATAACGTTTGGATTCTGAATTTCTTCAGTTCTGATCGTTGTTACGGAACTGGTAAGCAATTCTTTTTTCTTCATTCCCATTGCTCCCGTCACTACCACCTCTTCTATTTTCTGAGATTTTATGGTATCACTTCTCATGCTTCCTCTTGAAACCGATCGGGAACGTTTGTTTTCGGAGGAAGTGTTTTTCGTAATTTCCTTTTCAGCATCTTCACGCAGTTTTATTTTACCTTCTTCTTTTACGGTTTCTTTTACAATTTCTTCTACATTAATATTATTCAGAGATTTTGCAGCCAAAGGATTTATTGCCAGTCTGTAAGATAAAATCCGGATTTTCACCTGCTGTTTTGGCTGTACAGATTTCGCAATCAGCTTATTGGAATAATTTCTGTTGAGATCATAGAAATAAAACAATCCGTTTTCTGAGGTCGTCTGTTTCAGGATTTTACCGCCCTCAAGGAAATACACATCGGCTTTTACAGGATTTCCTTTTTCATCTTCTACAATTCCGTAGATGGGATTTTTCTTTTCTGGAAGATATTTGTATTTTCTGTTTTTGATAACTTCGGGAGTCATTTCAAAATATCGGTAACCATTGGTAAGCATCACCAAATCGAGGCTTCTGGTTCTTTTTTCTTCTTTTTTATCGAAATAAAACTGAGGTCTTTCAATTTTTCCTTTCAGCTCAGAATCCATCAGCAGCCACGAAAGAATATGGTTCTGCTTATCGTCTGCATACGTCCAGAGTTTATCATCCACAACGCTCAGAGCCAGATTTGCGGGAATTGGTTTATTATTTTCGTCTGTTGTTTCGATATTCACAGTTACTTTTTCTCTCGGAAGATAATTTTGCTTTACCGGTTTTACTTTCACATTCATCTGTTTGTTTTCATTCGTAAAAACAATGCGTTCTGCCAAAGGAATATCACCTTCAAACACCGTGAATCTGCAAATACCGATCGGAAGCTCATTTTCCGAAAGTTCTAATTCATTCAATCCTTTTTTTAATGAAATGATTTTGCTGTAAACTTCTTTCTCACGGAAATTTCCTTTGAGAATAACATCTTTTTCATCTGTTGATCGGATTTTAAAAACAATCTTCTGATTTTCTTTATTGATATTGAAAACAATTCCTTCATCTTTTGCCATCGGAAGCGGATAAACGGCTGAAATATTTTCAGGTTTCAATACTTTTGCATAATAATTTTCACCTTTTCTTGGTGTCAGAAGAAAACCTCCCATCCCGAAATTATACGCTGAAGTCTCCGTAATTTTCTGATGGTTTTGGTTAAAAATTTCCAAAGTTGCATCGACAGGTTTTTCAAATTCATCCAGAATTTTATAGGCAATATTCTGTTCAATTCCATTAATGAAAGTTCCTCCTTCCGGCATGAATTTTATATCAAGATGATTCAGTACAATCGGAATATTTCTTGAAATAGATTCTGTAAATCCGTCGAAATTTATTTTAATGGTTAACAGCGCATCGGAAGATTTTAAAACAGCCGGAAGTATGAATTTCAGTTGATTTTTCCCTTCTTTATCCGTTATCAGATTCCCTTCTGAAATCTTTTCACCGTTATGCATTACCGTGTAATCTCCTTCGTAAAAAGGAATCGGAAGATTGCTGAGACTTCTCATCGAAAAATCGGCAAGAACCTCATCTCCAGCTCCGTATCCTTTTTTGGGAAACTCCAGTTTCATCAGAATTCTTGGCGAAACAATTTTCTGGAGGGTAATTTCTTTCTCGAAAGCATTTTTTCCGTCTTCATTCTGCATCCAGTTGGTGAAAGCGCGCAATTTGTATATTCCGCCCTTCATGTCGCTGTTAAAATAAAAATAGCCTTCCGAATAGCCGTTTGTAATTTCGTATTTGGCTTTTTTTACGACCGTTCCACTTGGATCAGTCAATTCAAAATTGACGGCTTTGCTCTGATCGGCGGGAATATTATTTTCTGCCTTTACCGTGTAAATTTTAAAGTACATTTCCTCACCGGGTTTATAAAAAACATGGTTGGTCTGGATGTACGTTTTTTCTTTTTCGAAATTTTTAAACGGTTCCTGAGCTTTTGATAGAGAAGCAAAAACCAGAAAAAATAATCCTAAAATAGATGTTGTAACCTTGAAATTCATACCTTAAAATTGAAATGAAACCATACAGCCAAAAGTTTTATACGACGGAAGATTGAAGAAATCCAGTCCTCTTCCGTTTTCCGAATCATAGAAATTCTGATTGGAATCTACGCCACGATTCGCCTGCCAAAGAAGAATATTATTCACATAGAATGTGATTCCCAAACCTTTTTTAAACTGTCCGACATCGAGTTTTGCCGTTAGAGAAACCGCATTAATTCTCACATAATCCGCTTTTTGAACATAGTCTTCCGCGACGCCCAAATATCCGTATCTCGTCCATCGGTTTTTCGAAACGTCCTGATTGGGATCGTAAAAATCAACAGGAATCTGATTGGGATTTCCACCGGAATTTACTCCCTGAAAAACATAATTTTTAATATTTCTGTCATCTCCGGAAGTCTGGGAACGTCCGTAATAATCGAGAACAGCCTGAGTTCCGTTCCAGACCTGTCCACCTTTTTTCCATTCCCAGTTGATGTCTAAAGTGATCATTTTATAGGTGAAATTATGATTGAATTTAACGACGAAATCCGGTGTGGGATCTGCAATTATTTTAGATCCGTTTGCTTTTTTAGGATAACCGAATTCATCAATAATCAACTCTCCGTTGTTATTTCTTTCGAAATTACTTCCTACAACCGCTCCCAGAACTTCACCTTCCGACAATGTTTTGTAAATGTCTTTAAAACCTGAAACCGCTGTATTATGATATCCCGGATTTACCCGATCCACCATATCTCTGTACTTAAAAAATGAAGCCTTCTGATTCATCCTGAAATCTGAACCCAGATAAACATTATCAAAAAAGAAATTCACTTCCAGTCCGCGGTACGTGTGATCTGCAAGGTTTTTCAGTTTTAAATTGCCATTTTCAAAAACCGGAAAAATATCATTGCTGATTTTCCGTTGAAAATATTCTGCTTCAATGCCTAAATTGTATCTTGAAGTCAGCCTGAAACCCGTTTTCCATTCTTTGGAATCAATATTCGACAGATTTTTAAAGGTTTCAACTTCCTGAATCGGAAAATACTGATTTGAATTCTGCGCATTCAGCAAAGTGGTTGCGTAAGAAGCATAGGATTTTGTGATTTCCGGCTCCGAGCTTAGCTGAGTGTAGGCTCCTAAAATTTTAAAATTGATGTTTCTCCAGTTGAATATTTCTTTAAAAGTAAAATATGCACCCACTTTAGGAAGGAAATAATTATTTTTAAGTGAAGTATTTGAAATATAGAAAGAATTTCCTGCATTCAATCCCATTTCGAAATCACGATAGCCATCATAATTTAGCCTGTATTCGAAGATATAATCCTGCGAAGTTCTCTGGTAAATATAATTTTTACTGTTTAAAGTATTATCAATCTCCGATCTGTTATTATTGACAATAAAATTGAGATTAAAGCGATGGTTCCAACGATATTCATTTATCGAATATTCTCCTGAAATACTGGAATTATACAATTTATTGTTTTGCGTTCGCTCATTCTGCACGCCATTGGGAAAACCGTAAACCGAAGGTTTATAGTGATCGAGATTCAGGAAGAAATCGTTTTCGTAAGATTGCGTGATATTTAGCTTAAAATGACTCCAGTCCCGCGAAATTCCGAAATTGAACTGTCTTCTTTTATCTCTGGAATTGTATTGATTATCCTGATAAAATAAAAATTGCGGATTGTCTGCAAACTTGCTGTAGCTTTTCTGCGAACCATCGGTAAGAAAGATCTTCTGAGCATTGGAAAAAGAAACCGGCGTCAGTAAAGAATTCTGATAAACCCTGTTGAACAAACCAATTCTGTTGGAATTTGTCGCTTTATTTTCTTCATATATAAAAGCCGCATTTACATTAAATTTTAAAATTTTCGAACTTAGTTTTGTTTTAAAAGAATTCAGAATACTGTGCTGATCCATGAAATACATCTGATCTTTCTGCTGTCCGAGATCCAGTGAAATCCGAAACTTTTCATCATAAGAGTACTGATGATTTTTGAAAAAAAGATTCAGCCTCAATTGATTATTGTACCCAACTGTTGTTTTAAAAATGTCGTTGTCATAAGCTTTCGCGGGAGAATTTCCGTTTATGAGAGGAATGAGCTTTCCATTTCGATCATATTCATAAGGCTGATTATCAAACTGTAAAGTTGAAATATCCGGTCCGAAACTGAACATTTCATTGGTTTCGGGACCTCTCCAAGTCAGTTCTCCGTTTTCAGATCTTCCCTGAACATATTGATTCTGGGTTTTAGGAACCAAATTTCTGCTTTTCACCTCCGCTGAAGTGGTAAAACTTCCGTTTAAAAACAAAAATTTCTGGGTTCGTCCTTTTAAGCTGATGAGATTCTTATCGATTTCTTTTATGTTTCTGATGGAATAATAATCAAACAAATTAACTTTCAGGTTTTGTCCTGAGTTTTCTATACTAAATTCATTTTTCCGCTCTTTTGAAACCAAACTGTCGTAGGTATTATTCTGAATATTTTGAACACTTCTTTTCTCTATCTGGTTTTCCAAAATAGTTTTCAGCTCACGGGTTCCGTATACAACCGCTTTGTTTTTACCGTTGTTCCAAACCAAAGTATCGTAATCTTTTGCTGCGATGATGGCAAAACCTTTTTCATCGGTAAGTTCATAAACTCCGCTGTTTTTGTTCAGAACCTTTAAAAAATTCTGTGACTTTTCTTTTTCGTTTAAAAATATTCCGGAATAATACTGTTGAGAATTCTGCGCAAACAGGCAGTTAACCGCAAACAGCGGAAGCAGACAATACAAGTTCTTCATGGTCTTTTTGTTGATTAAAAGGCGAAAAAAGAAACCTCCGAAGAAATTTCTTTTTTCAGATTTATATTGAATGAATATTAGTTTTAGAGGTTTAGAGAAGCTACTTTTTCAGCAGTTTTTCTTTTTTCAGAAGTCTTTTCAGCATTCTTTTTTCTTTTCTGGAAATGTCTTTTGTTTCCACCAGAATGGCTCCGTTGGCAGCTTGATTTCCGAAAAGAGAAATCGCTGCGTCTCCTTTAAATACACGGATGGATTCTATTTTATTAGGATCAATTCTCTTGAAAAGTTCGGAGTCTGTTGCCTTTCCGTTAATGACGAACAGCGGACTGTTATTTGCCTTGGATGAACCTTCACAACTGATCGAGATATCCACTTTTCCTGAACCCTGTCTTCCCGAAATTGAATTGATATTCACGCCTGAAGCTGCTCCACGAATTGAATTTATGGCTTCTTTGTTCCCTATTCTGTTTGCCAAACCCTGATAATTTCCTGCAATTGGCTGTTTTGCTTTAAGATATCCTTTATTGTATGCCAGAATTTCGGGTTCCTGAGAAGATTCTTTAAGATCATATGGATTGGTAGAATAAACTGCTTCTGCCGTATCTGCAACTGCATTAAGATCGGTAAGTCTCTTTTTCTCTGATGAAGATGAAGCAAGAGAATTCACCATCGAAGCTTTTTCTTTCTTAATTCCCATCGCAATTACCACTTCAGTATTTTGATTTTTAGGAGCGTCTTCAATTATTTTATTTTCTCTTTCAAGAACTACCGGTTCTTCAGAACGTGCAGGAGAAGCTAACGGAGTAGATGAAACAACAGGAAACGGAGCCTGGATTGCAACTGGCGGAGCTTCAGCAGCTATCGTTACAGGAGGTAAAGTTTCTTTTTGGATATTCACTTTTATAATACTGTCAGCTTTCTGAATGTGTTCCGAAATAGCAGCAGAAGGTTTATTTTCGGAAATTATATTTTTTGCAATAATTTGTTGGGTAACTTCCGCGTTGTCTTTTTTACCGGAAAAGTAAAAGATTCCGGATCCGATTAATAAACTTGCGGCAATTCCGTAAGGAAGCCAGATCGGAACTATTTTACTCTTTTTTTGTTCTTTTTTGTCTAATTTTTCTTCCACTTTTGCCCAAACTTTATCAAACCCAGGAAAAGTCGCAGGTTCTTCCAGTGTTTTAGAAGCCTCGTTGAATGTTTTATCTATTGAATTGTTTTCCATTGTTGTAAAAGTTTAAATGTTTTGATTAACCAAAAGTTCCTGAAGTCTTTTCCTTGCAAAATTGAGTTGGGATTTTGAGGTTCCTTCGCTGATAGAAAGCATGGCTGCAATTTCTTTATGAGGGTATCCTTCGATGGCAAAAAGGTTGAAAATAGCTCTACAACCTTCCGGAAGAAAGTTTAAAAGACTTAAAATATCTTTTTCAAATGATATATTTTCCATCGCAGAATCTGTAGAAACGGCATGATTGTCTTCTAAAGAAATATGCAGTTCTTTAGTGGATCTTAATTTCTGCAGACATTCATTCACTGCAATTTTTTTTGCCCACGCTTCAAAAATTTCGGGATTATGAAGCTGGTTCATTTTGGTGAAAATCTTGTAAAAAGTGTCTGCCAAAACTTCTTCGATATCTTCATCGTTTTTCAGATACCGCTTGCAAACGGTGTACAGTTTTCCCGCCATCATTTCGTAGACTTTCCGCTGCGCGTTGCGGTCGTTCCGTTGACATTCTAATAGTAACTCTCGTTCCATAATCAGGCTTTATATCTACATAGATGCATAAAATTTCAAAAAGGTTGGAAACATCATCAACTTTTTTGAAAATATAATGAATTTCAGTGAAGGCGGCAAATGAATTTAAGAACGAAAACATCTGTAAATGAATTCCATACTTCATATTTTTGAAATATTTTCTTTTTTATTTTTTTTTAAAATTATTTTCACCAAGTTTATGATGCCGCAATTATCTGAATGTAGTGGAAAAACTGTGGTCAGATGTTTTCAGGATGACAAATTTTAATGGTGTTTATAAATGTTGAAATGAAGGACTTCTGCCTTAGCCGCGATTGAGCGGTCTGTCTGAGCTCTTTTTGAGGTTTCGGCAGCGGCAAAGCCGCCGCCGAAACCTCAAAAAAGCGAGTAGCGAAAGCGCGAAACAGCTCCTGATAAAAAACTTTTTTATCTGAAAACAGAAGATTCGATTTAACCTTTGTCTTTGTAACAAATCTGTAATATGAACGACTATTCGTATAAATAATCTTTTTAGTAATGAAAAATTCAAAATTTGTGTCATTACTTTTTGTTTTGTCTGCAGGAAGTATGATGTTTGCACAGGATGACTTAATCAACAAGTTAAAAAACAACCAATCCCAGAATGCCAATTTCCAGTTTACCACGCTGAAAGATGTGGGTGCGACTTCGGTAAAAAATCAGGGATCTTCGGGAACCTGCTGGAGCTATTCGGGAAACTCTTTCCTTGAATCTGAGATGCAGAGAATGGGCAAAAAACCTGTTGATCTGGCGGAGATATACACTGCAAGAAATTCTTACCACGATAAAGCTAAATTATACGTTCTGAATAACGGCGCGATCAGTTGGGGAGACGGCGGAGAACTGCACGACGTGATTAATATGTATAAAAAATACGGAGCGGTTCCACAGGATGTTTACACAGGTTTGAAGCAGGGGCTGAGTTTGAATAATTTCTCTGAAATGCAGGGAAAATTGAAGCCTGTTCTGGACAGCTTGGTTCAGGCTGGTTCTAAAGGAAAACTGACGGACAACTGGATGTCTTCCGTTGATGCCATTCTGGATGAATATCTTGGAAAAGTTCCTGCCAACTTTACATATGAAGGAAAATCTTACACACCGCAAACTTTTGCGAAAGAGGTTGTAGGAATCAATCCGGAAGATTATGTAGAACTTTCTTCTTACAAGGATTATCCGTACTACCAGAAATTTGTAGTTCCGATTCCGGATAACTGGAGCCATGATTCTGACTGGAACGTACCGATGAAAGATTTAACGGCAATTATCGACAATGCTGTAAACAAAGGATATTCTGTAGGTTGGGCAACGGATGTTTCTGAACCTTATTTCTCTTACAAAAACGGAGTTGCTTATGTTCCGGACATGGATCTGGATCAGATCACAAAAGAAAATAAAGGAACTTTATTCACAGAACCTAAAAAAGACAAAACGATTACTGAAGATATGCGTCAGAAGGCTTTGAATAATCTTTCTACAACGGATGACCACGGAATGCACATCGTAGGACTGGCAAAAGATCAGTCGGACAAAGAATATTATATGGTGAAAAATTCTTGGGGTGTAACGAATGATTTTGAAGGGTATATTTACGTAACAAGACCTTATGTAGAATACAAATCGACAGCAATTCTGGTTCATAAGGATGCGCTTCCGAAATCAATTAAAAAGCAACTGAAACCAACAAAAAATATTGGTCTCTAAATGTGATCACTTTTGTCATCAATGATGACAATTTTAGATATTTAAATCTGTTAAAAACCGTTCTCATTTTTGGGAACGGTTTTATTTTGTTTGTTTACAATCTACATTAGCATGAATGGCTCTAAAGTATTTGCGCTTAGATACTTTCAGGATGACAAGTTACATCATTATCATCTCCCGCAGATTTGCAAATTTAGCAGATGATTATGTGGGAAAAATCTGCATAATCTGAACGATCTGCGAGAAACAAAAAAATAAAATAACATTCTGAACAATTAAAGAGGTCATTTATTTACAGTATGTTTTGTCATGCTGAAAGCATCTAAACAAAGTTTTCAATGTATCGTTGAGATCCTTTCAGGATGACAATTGTTATGGAATTATTGATGATTTAAATTCATTAGAAAACCGTTTCAAGAGAGATCCTGAAGCGGTTTCGTTTAAAATAATTGATAGGTAAAATTATGTAGAAAGTGAATAGTTAATTCGCTTTGCTGGTTAATGAATGGTTCAATAAAAACTGACAGCAAAGCAATTCACCATTGACTTTTGACTTTTAATAAAGTGTTGCCATGCTTTCGGCTTTGAAATCCTGAAGTTCGTCCATTTTTCCTTCTTTCACTTTCTTCACCCATTCAGGATCCTGTAAAAGCGCACGACCAACAGCCACCAGATCGAAATCTCCTCTTTCCAGCCTTTTTGTAAGCTCCGTTAAATCTGCTTTTTCAGTTCCCTGTCCTCCAAAAGCCGCCATAAAATCTCCTTCAAGACCTACAGAACCTACGGTAATGGTTGGCTGTCCCGTGATTTTTTTTGCCCAACCTGCGAAATTAAGATCAGAACCTTCGAATTCTGCCTCCCAGAAGCGTCTTTGCGAGCAGTGGAAAATATCAACTCCCGCTTCTTTCAATGGCAATAACCACTCTTCCATTTCTTCCGGTGTATTCGCTAGTTTTACAGAATAATCCTGCTGTTTCCATTGAGAAAGACGAATAATAATCGTGAACTCTTCACCAACCGCAGCTCTGATTGCTTTCACCACATCTACCGCAAATCTGCTTCTTTCTTTCAGGGTTTTACCTCCGTACTCATCAGTTCTTGTATTGGTTACATCCCAGAAAAACTGGTCGATAAGATAACCGTGAGCTCCGTGAATTTCCACTACATCAAATCCTAAGTCTTTTGCAGATTTTGCAGAAGCGGCAAACTGAGCAATGGTATCCTGAATGTCTTCCAACGTCATGGTAGAAGCTTTTTCCATCTCAATAGAAGGATAATCCGCAGAACTTCTTGTGTCTCCAACGTGCCAGATTTGAGGTCCCATTTTGCCTCCGTTTTCATGAACTGCATCGATTACGTTTTTCCAGCCGTTCAGCGCTTGAGTTCCGTAAAAATCAGGGATATTCTGCATATTTTTGGATGCAGGTCTGTTGATTACGGTTCCTTCCGAAAGAATCAATCCCACATCTGAAGCCGCTCTTCTTGCATAATAATCTGTGATTTGCTGCGTAGGAACTCCGTTATCGGATTGTGCTCTCGTCATCGGAGCCATTACGATTCTATTTTTAAGTTCTAAATTCTTGTATTTAAAAGGTTGAAATAATGATTCTGTGCTCATTTTTAACTTACTATTTTATAATTGTTACACAAAGTAACTAATAATAGTTCATATTTGTATCTTTTGAATTGAAAAAAGTAGTAACTTTGCAGTAACATACATTAGTAACTTTAAAGTAACAGATGAGCTCTTTACATACGGGTTAGGTTTTAATTTTTATTTGACCTCAAACCGAAAGTTCGACAGAGTAAAAAGGAACACAAGATAAGCGTATGCTTTATTGTAAAGTTTATTCATAAAAATGCATAAGGTATATAAGCTTAAATCCTTTGTAAACTCTTATAAGCAAAGCGTCTTTGTGAAGCTTAAGACAGTTAGAAGATAGAAATTCTTGTGAGCTTCGTGTTCAACAATACGAATAAAAATTAGAAATAGACCTTTATGAAAAAGAACGAATTAATGCAATACAGTTGTCCTTTGGGAAAAGCAATGTCTGCTCTGGGAAGCAAATGGAAACCCATCATTGTATTAGTGATCAAAGACCGAAAATTGCGTTTCGGAGAATTGGCGGCGAGGATTAATGTGATCTCCAGAAAAGTTCTGACCGACCAATTGAGAGAAATGGAATCGGACGGATTGGTAATTCGTGAGGAGTTTAAAGAAATTCCTCCAAGAGTTGAGTATTCACTCACAGAAAAAGGATTGGCTCTCCTTCCGATTTTATATCAACTGGAAGAATGGGAAACGAAATATCATGTGTATGATCCTGAGAAAGAGAAGGACTGCAAAATGATTTTGGAAGGGAAAAAAGTTCAGAAGACGGTTGTTTGATGGTCTTTTTTATTTCTTTAGCTTAAATTTATTACGTTTTACTTTCAAACTTTCAGGATAACTTCCATTAATATAACTCACAAAATCATTATCAATTACTGCTTTTGAACTAGCTTTTGGAACTGAATCATTATATTTAAAGTAAAGAGTATCATTCTTAAACTCATAATTTCCTGTGTAGACATCTTTATCTCTCATCATCCCTTGAGAAATAAATTCAAAACTTTCATCATCATACATTTTCAGATAAACCCAACCTAAGGGAGCTTCCCTGTCTGCTAAAAGCAATTCTTTCCTTTCATTTTTACAACTTGTAACTATTAATAAAAGATATATAAATGAAAATTTTAATTTCATAACTTTTAGTTTAATGGTTAAACAAATATAAATTAAAAACCACCCCCAAAAGAAAGCGGTTTCAAAATTTCACTTTTTTACAATCAACATATTAGCAAAAGGCGTAATTTTCTTATTTTCAATAATCTTCAAACCAGCCTCAGAAATAGCTCTCTTCCATTGCTTTTTACTTAAAAAGTGGAATGCTCCGATGTTAAAGAAAAGAAAATTTGTCAGATCTCTGAATTGTTCCAAAACGATGATTACGCCATCATCTTTTAAAATTCTCTTCGCTTCTTTGAAAAATAAAACTCTTTGGTCATGATCTAAAATTTCGTGAAGTGCAGTTATAGCAAGAATTACATCCTGAGATTGATTTCCAAAAGGTAATTTGTTAGGTGAAATCTTTATTTCTTTAGAATTCGGAGGAAATACTTTCTTTGAAGTTTCTATTCCTTTTTCCTGTTCGTGACGATTTCCAAAAATATCACAAACCGATAAATTCAAATTCGGATATTTTTCCTCCAACCGTTTTGACAAAGGATCAAAGCTTGCGTGAACTAAAATTGCATTTTCTGTTTTATTCCAATCTAAAATTCCTGTTAACTTCTTTAATTCGTACAAATCTGAATGATCATATAAAATGTAAGAAGCGAGAAGTGATGCAAAAATATTTATTATGATAAGTGCGCTTAAAATTCTTAATATTAAAATAACCGGAGTTGAATTAATCCAAAATGATAATGCACAAAGAAGAACCGAAACGATAAGCCCAAGTACTATTTTTTGATAATTAAAGAGAACAACAAGTTTTGTGATTTTCATAAATAGGCTTTAAAATCTAATTTACAAATTCTTAACAAAAAAACCGCCCTCCAAAAGAAAGCGGTTTCAAAATTTATTTAAAATCCCAATTAAAATATCGCAGGATATTTCTGAGGATTTGTTTCGTTAAACATTGCATAGATTTTTTCAACCATATCATCCGCAGAAGGCTTGCTGAAATAATCTCCGTCACTTGCATACGCAGGTCTGTGATCGTTTGCAGAAATTGTCAACGGATCAGAATCCAGGAATCTGAACGCTTTTTGTTTTTCTAAAATCTGCTGAAGAATAAACGCTGAAGTTCCGCCTTCCACATCTTCGTCGATTACGACTAATCGGTTTGTTTTATTTACAGATTCTGCGATTTCATGTGTTAAATCAAAAGGAATTAACGACTGAACATCAATAACTTCCGCAGAAATTCCTAATTTTTCAAGCTCTTCCGCTGCTTCCATTACAATTCTCCATGTAGAACCGTAAGTAACCAACGTAACGTCTTTTCCTTCTTTCGTCACCTCGATTTTTCCGACAGGAACAGTGAATTCACCTAAATTATCCGGTTGTTTTTCTTTCAATCTGTACCCATTTAAACATTCAACGATTACAGCAGGATCATCGCTCTGAAGCATGGTGTTGTAGAATCCGGCAGCTTTGGTTAAGTTTCTCGGAACCAATACCAGAATTCCCTTAGAAAGATTCAGAATTCCTGCCATCGGAGAACCTGAATGCCAAACTCCTTCCAGTCTGTGACCTCTCGTTCTGATGATAACAGGCGATTTCTGACCTCCTTTTGTTCTGTACTGAACGGTTGCCAGATCATCGCTCATACCCTGTAAACAGTACAAAATATAATCAAGATACTGGATTTCGGCAATTGGTCTTAAACCTCTCATTGCCATTCCGATTCCTTGTCCTAAAATGGTTGCTTCACGGATTCCTGTATCGGCAACACGAACGTCACCGTATTTTTCCTGCATTCCTTCAAGACCTTGGTTTACGTCACCGATATTTCCGGCATCTTCACCAAAGACTAAAGTTTCAGGATATTTTTCGAATATTTTATCGAAATTGTTTCTTACCACTACTCTTCCGTCCACATCTTCAGAAGCATCGGAATAAATGGGCTTAATTTCTTTTACGTTTTCTGCTTTCCACTGAGACTGAGAATATAAGTGAGAAGAATAATTGTCTTTTTCAACTTCAAAAATCTCGTTGTATTTCTGCATCAGTTGGTTTCTTTCTGCAGAATGGGTTCCTCTCGTTGCCAGTAAAGATTTTCTCACCAAATGGAAAACATCTTTCTTCGCTTTTGAAACCAGTTTATTGAAGTGAGTAATATAATTCTCGATTTCAGTGTTTTGCCCTTTAAGATTTTCTACCAAAGGTAAAACAGAACCGATTAAATCTGTAATTGTTTTCTGGTAATTTTCCCAAGCCTGTTTTTGTCCTGCTTTCACCGTTTTTTTAGCTTCATTATCAATAGCATCCAGCTCTTCTGCTGTTGCGAGAACTTCTTCTTTGCCTTCAATTTCGATGGAATAGTTTAAAATCCATTCTCTGAATTTCACCAAGCCGTCAAACTGAGATTCCCAAGACAGACGCTCTTCATTTTTATATCTTTCGTGAGATCCTGAAGTGGAGTGACCTTGTGGCTGCGTAACTTCAATCACATGAACCACTACCGGAACGCTTTCTACTCTTGCAAACTGTTCTGCTCTGGCATAAGCATCCAAAAGCGCAGGATAGTCCCAAGCTTTCACCTGAATGATTTCACACCCCTGATTTTCTCCTTCTTTTTTCTGGAAACCGCTCAGCATTTCAGCGATATCGGCTTTTGCTCTCTGATTTTTCGTAGGAACAGAAATTCCGTACCCGTCGTCCCAGATCGAAACTACCATTGGAACCTGAAGCGCACAAGCCGCATTCAGTGTTTCCCAGAAATGACCTTCTGCTGTAGAAGCATCTCCGATTGTTCCGAAAGCAATCTCATTTCCTTCTCTGGAAAACTTTTCAGAGCCTTCGAATTTTACGGTTTTATAAATTTTAGAAGCCTGAGCCAACCCTAATAATCTCGGCATTTGTCCCGCAGTAGGAGAAATGTCGGAAGAGATATTTTTCTGAGCCGTTAAGTCTTTCCAGCTTCCGTCTTCATTTAAGCTTCTTGTCGCAAAGTGGCCGTTCATCTGTCTTCCGGCTGAAGCAGGTTCTCTTTCCACGCTTGTATCTGCATACAATTGTGCAAAAAAACTTTCAACAGTCAACGCATTTACAGCCAATGCAAAGGTCTGATCTCTGTAATATCCCGAACGGAAGTCTCCATCTCTGAAAACTTTCGCCATTGCAAGCTGAGGAAGCTCTTTTCCGTCCCCAAAAATACCAAACTTAGCTTTTCCCGTAAGAACTTCTCTTCTTCCCAAGTAGGACATTTCACGAGAAATCCTTCCTAATTTATAATCTTCAAGTATCTGATTTTTAAAATCTTGAAAGGAAATTTGCTGTGTTTCAATATAGGTTGTCTGCATAGCCAAATATTAAATATTTTTATTTTGAAGTATTTTGCTAATATACACTTTTTAAATTAATTTTAATTTTTAATAATCTTTTTTAAAAATTTGATAATAAAATAAATTGTGTTTATATTGGAATAAATTTGTAAATGATGGAGAAAAAATCGTCTCATATTCTTAATGCATCGAGTAATCTTTTGGGATTTTCCCTGGTAATCATCACTTCATTAAAGATATCAAAAATAAGCCACAGTACGCATTTGGACGAGTTTGCTGGAGTTGCCTGTCTTTTTTTTGCTTTCAGTTGTTTCTTTTCTTTTCTCGCAATAAGATCAATGCACGAAAAGCGTTCCCACAGATTTGAAACTATTGCGGATTATTTATTTTTAATCGCTTTATTTTGCATTGTTCTGGCTGTAATTATTGTGACAGTAAAAATAATTTAACTTCAATCTGATAAATTTATATTAAATTATATTTAAATAAACAACATCAATAACCATTTATTAATATTAAAAATACATTAAATAACAAAATAAAATCAACGAAAATCAAATTTAATTAAAAATATCCAAAATCAATCGGTACGATTTTTGAAGAGTTTGGAAAAAAATTCACAAATTTCAAAAATCATGAGAAACAAATTATTTCAGGTAACTAAAATATTACCCTTTATTTTGATACCATTGTCTTCTTACGCACAGGTAGGAGTTAACACTGCTAATCCTCAAACGACCTTTCATGTAGACGGAAACAAAGATAATGCGGCTTCCGGAACTCCAACTACCACACAACAAGCTAATGATTTTGCAATAACAAATTCCGGAAATGTAGGAATAAGCACGATAAATCCCAGTGAAAAACTGGATGTAGCAACAGGAAACGTAAGAGTTCGTGCCATCAATTCCAATACAGGAGTTCCCGGAACAGATAAATATGTAGTCGCAGATGGAAACGGTGTATTAAAAACCATAAATTTTACCACAACAGATCTTTTCCATGCGCGGTTATCTGCCGATCAGAACGCAAACAGCGGCGTGATTGCTACTTTACTTTTTGCAGCTCCTTTGGTAACTTCAACGTATTATTCTTACAATTCAACTACCGGAACGCTTACCTTCAATCAGGCAGGAAATTATATTGTAACGTTTCAGGCAAGTTTTGGTAATGTTACTGCCGGTACACAGCTTGTTTTGGGAGTAAGACCTGTTCCCGATAATAATTATCTTGCGAGAGGAAGCCATTATGCGGGAGCGGATACTCCTACACTCACTGCCACTGTCAGAATTGGGGAACTCATGAATTACACGACGATGCTTGTTGTACCGAGTGCAGGATATCAGGTTCGTTTTACGGCAGCTCCGAATCAAAACTGTACGGTTTTAGCTTCGGAAACGGGAAGTACAGGAAGTGGTAATGTTACCAATATTACGATTCAGAAGATTTAATAACAATAAGAAATCGGAATGCATGAGCGTTCCGATTTTTTTATTCTGAAAAATTTATATCTGTTTAAAACTTTCTTTCAATGACATAATCCAGCATAATTCGCAATGATTTTTTTGCTTCAGAATCGGGAAATTCGTTCAGAATATCAATTGCTTTCTGCTGAAAGTCTTTCATTACGGTAATCGCATAATCCAGACCTCCGGAACTTTTAACAAAATTAATCAGCTCTTTTACGCGTTTCTGATCGTTGTTGTAACGCTTAATCGTATTGAAATAATATTTTCTGTCTTTTTCGTTTGCTATTTTTAAAGTATGAATCAAAGGCAGCGTCATTTTCTGCTCTTTGATATCAATTCCTACCGGCTTTCCGATAACGTTTGAAGTTAAATAATCAAAAAGGTCGTCTTTGATCTGGAAAGCCATTCCGGTATAGGTTCCGAAATCCATCATTTTTTTAGCCAGAACTTCGTCTGCATTATTCGACAAAACGCCGATTTCGCAGCATGCAGCAATTAAAGTCGCTGTTTTCTGACGGATGATTTCATAATAAACCTCTTCTGTAATATCCAGTTTTCTGGCTTTCTCCAACTGAAGAAGCTCTCCTTCGGACATTTCGCGGATGGTTCTTGAAATAACACCTAATAAATCGTAGTCTTTATGATCTGTGGATAATAAAACCGATTTAGATAAAAGATAATCTCCAACCAAAACCGCAATCTTATTTTTCCACAATGCATTGATTGAAAAGAAATTACGACGTTTAAAACTTTCATCCACCACATCATCATGTACCAGAGTTGCGGTGTGAATCAGCTCGATCATGGAGGCTCCGCGATATGTTTTTTCGTTGACATCACCAACTAATTTTGCACAGAGAAAGACAAACATCGGACGCATCTGCTTCCCTTTTGTGGTAACAATAAAACGAGTGACTTTATCTAGTAAAGGTACTTTGCTCTGCATGGATTCATAAAACTTCTGCTCGAAAAGTTTCATTTCCTCATTGATCGGTCGCTTGATTTCTTCAACGGTGTTCACCACAATCTTTGAATAAGAGATAAATTATTAATTCCCACAAAGATAATTTTTTTCGGGCAATTTTAAGGGAAATTAATCTTTGAGTTTATCTATCGGAATAAAATAAAGGCTTTGTTTTCCTCCGCCAATCGGAGAATGAAATTTTTCCCCCGAAATATAGATTCCTGTTTCATCAACAGTAATTCCTTCAATTTGCCCAATAGACAAAGCGCTTCCGAGATAATAATGTTTGGGATTTTCTTTAAAAAAAACTCCAGGTTCGGTTTCATTAAAAATATCTAAAAAGACTTCTGTTTTCTTTGTGTAGCCTATAAAATAAAGCTTTTTATCAAAATAGGAAGCATCTGTTACAATAAAACCGGTCTTAAAAGTTTCTGCTTTCTGAGCTTTTTGCTTTTCTGAAATTTCAGGATCAATAATATAATGTGTTGTTGATTTTGTACCCCATTCTTTCGTAAAAAGATGAATTTTTTCGTTTAAATAAATCATGGCTTCTGCATCAAAATTCGTCTCGGAATATTTTGGAATAAATTCCTGCTGTTCGGGATATTTAAAAGAAATTAATTTAACAGAGTCATTTTTTAATGAATTATTTTCAAAAGGAACTTTATAAATTTCGAGATCTTTTCTGGTTCCGCCATTGTTTCCGAAATCTCCGATGTAGAAGTTTTTACCGTCGTTTGTAAGCGCTTCCCAATCTTTATTTTTACCGTTGATTTGTATCGTGCCGATGATTTGTCCTGTCGATTTATCCAACTCAAAAAGTTCGGGAGAATTTCCGCTGTCATTAAAAGTATACAGTTTTCCGTTCATTAAATTTAAACCGGAGGTTTCCTTCACTTTATCATCCAGATAATTGATTCTGTATTTTTTTATTTTAAAAAGATCAGCCTGCTGAGAAAATGAGAAGGTAGAAATCGTAAGGGTAAGTATGAGGAAAAGCTTTTTCATGAGGTAAAAATATTTATTTAAACACAAATGACACTAGTTTTTTATACAAAATTAGAGGTTCCTCTATCATTCTGACGAAGGAAGAATCTATTTTTAACAGATAGATCGCAAAAGTTTTATTTAAAAATTTTATGCTTTTAATTTCGCAAAGGCAACTTATTTAAACTAATTTCAGAATTCACCACAAAAGATGCAAAATATAATGATAAAGCGAATTTCCAGAATAATAAAAGCACTCAAAAGAATAAAAATCAAAGATTTTTAAAAACTACTGTGATCTTCTTATTTATAATCATCAAAATCTAAATAACCGTTTAGTTCATCTTTGCGGTTAAATAAAAAGTTTAAACACACTTAAGATTATATTTAAGTCCAAATAATTAAAATACTTGTGAAGTCCGTGTAAAATTTGTGTTTAGAAAACTAAGCAGATTTCTTCTGAACCTGATTTTTATTTTTATTTTTTCTTGCCCAGTAATCTTTTTGATATTGTCTCACGGTTTTTCCGGTTCCGTCGTGTCGCCATCCCGGAGAATTAAAAATATAATTGATACGATCTGAAAATTTCAGTCCCGGCTGTTTAATATCTTTCCATATTTTTCTCCATTCATACAGAAGAACCGTATCGGGTTTATTATCCGGCATTTTTGGATAAATTCCATATTTCACAGGAACATTGGGATCTTCTTTTTCAAAAGTTCCGAAAATTTTATCCCAGATAATGAGACACATTCCCATATTTCTGTCAAGATACTTGATGTTGCATGCATGATGAACGCGGTGATGAGAAGGCGTTACCAAAATATATTCAAGAAATCCCATACTTTTTACAGTCTGCGTATGAACCCAGGTTCCGTACACCTGACCAATTGCATACACCACCATAATATGCCATGGATTGAACCCTAAAAAAGCCAGTGGCGAAAAGTATAAATATCGGTAAAGCGGCTGTAAAACCGGACTTCTGAAACCTGTTGTCAAATTGAAATATTCTGAGTTGTGGTGCGTAATATGAACCGCCCAGAATGCTCTGGAATGATGATCTACATAATGGAGGACGTAATAGGCAAAATCCGTTACCACAAAGCAGATCAGCCAATACCAAACCGTAAAATCCCATGAAAAAATCCTGTGATCGTAAAAGAAAAACATAACGCCCATTGCGAAAGCTTTCATGATAAGATCCAGACCGAAATTCAGCAAAGCAAGATAAACACTTGTTGCAACATCTTTTCCGTTGTATAATTTAGCCTCTGAAACGTGGCTATAGATCATTTCTGCTAAAATAATCGTTGCATGTACAGGAATTGACCAAGCGTAAACGCTTTCCAATCCATTTTCACCTGTAAAGAACTCCATCATCACCTATAAATTTGTGGTACAAATTTATGATTTTAGGAAAACGTTAAGAAAAATTTTTGATTTTTTTAATAAAATTTTAATCCGCAGATTTATTGGCAAGCTGTCCGCAGGCTGCATCAATGTCTCCACCACGGCTTTTTCTTACCATGCATACAATTCCTGCATTTTCAAGCTGACGGATATAATTTTCCTCTGCCTGTTTGTTGCACTGGTCATATTTTCCGTCACCAATAGGATTGTACTGAATTAAATTAACTTTAGAAGGAACCTGCTTGCAGTATTTAATCAGAGCTTTGATATCTTCATCGCCATCATTAATTCCTTTCCATACACAATATTCAAAAGTAATGACTGAACCTGTCTTTTTGTACCAATACTGGAGAGACTCCATGATTTCCGTTAGAGGAAATTTATCGGAAAAAGGCATGATCTCGTTACGTTTCGCTTCGATGGCAGAGTGAAGAGATAAAGCCAGTTTCACTTTCAGTTCTTCGTCAGCGAGCATTTTAATCATCTTCGGAATTCCTGAAGTGGAAACGGTAATTCTTCTGGGAGACATTCCCAAACCTTCCGGCTGGGTAATTTTGCGGATTGCTTCCACCACGTTTTTGTAATTCATCATCGGCTCTCCCATTCCCATAAAAACAATGTTGGAAAGCGGTCTGTCGAAATACATTTTGCTCTGGCTGTCGATTAAAGCAACCTGATCTATGATCTCGGCAACTTCAAGATTTCTCATTCTTTTCAGACGAGCTGTCGCGCAGAATTCGCAGTTTAATGAACATCCCACCTGCGAAGAAACACAAGCGGTTGTTCTCGTTTCTGTAGGAATAAGAACAGATTCCACCAATAAACCGTCATGTAATTTCACTCCGTTTTTAATGGTTCCGTCTGTACTTTTCTGAAGCAGATCCACAGAAACAGGATTGATGGTATACTCTTCCGCAATTCTCTCACGAAGAGTTTTTGAAAGATTCGTCATTTCATCAATCGAGTGAAGATTTTTACTCCACAACCAGTCATATACCTGTTTCGCACGAAACGGTTTCTCTCCCAAAGAAACAAAGTATTCTTTGAGCTGGTCCAGTGATAAAGTTCTGATGTCTTTCATTATATTGTTGGAAGTTAGATGTCAGAAGATGGAAGAAAAATTGGGCGCCGAATTGTAAACTTCCAACACCCAACTTCCAGCTTCCGTTCTTATAAAATTAGCATTGCGTCTCCGTAAGAGTAGAATTTGTATTTCTCTTTTACGGCTTCTTCGTAGGCATGCATTACAAAATCTCTTCCTGCAAACGCTGCAATCATCATAATTAATGTAGATTTTGGCGTGTGGAAGTTCGTAATCATACAGTTGGCTACTCCGAAATCGTGTGGCGGATAAATGAATTTATTTGTCCAGCCGTGGAATGCAGAGATTTTTTTATTTGAAGAAACAGAAGTTTCAAGTGTTCTCATCGTAGTCGTTCCAACGGCACAAACTCTTCTGTTCGCATCAACAGCGTTGTTGATGATCTGAGCGTTTTTCTCATCAATAAAGATCTCTTCAGACTCCATTTTATGCTTAGAAAGATCTTCCACTTCAATCGGGTTGAAAGTTCCTAAACCAACATGAAGTGTAACCTCAGCAAAATTAATTCCTTTGATCTCCAATCTCTTCATTAAGTGCTTTGAAAAGTGAAGACCTGCTGTAGGAGCTGCAACCGCACCTTCAACTTTTGCATAAATCGTCTGATATCTTTCCGCATCCTCCGGCTCAACATCTCTTTTGATGTATTTTGGAAGCGGAGTTTCTCCTAATTCTTTCAGTTTAGCTCTGAATTCTTCGTAAGAACCATCGAATAAGAATCTTAACGTTCTTCCTCTTGAAGTGGTGTTATCGATAACTTCAGCAACCAAAGACTCGTCTTCTGTGAAGAATAATTTGTTACCGATTCTGATTTTTCTTGCAGGATCTACCAAAACATCCCAAACACGGGTTTCTTTATCAAGCTCTCTCAAAAGGAAAACTTCAATCTTTGCTCCTGTTTTTTCTTTGTTTCCGTATAAACGTGCAGGAAAAACTTTAGTATTGTTAAAGATAAATAAATCATCTTCCTCAAAATAATCCACAACATCCTTGAATAATTTGTGCTCGATAGTCTGTGTTTTTCTATCAAGTACCATTAGTCTGGCTTCGTCTCTGTGCTCTGATGGGTGTTCTGCCAATAATTCTGCAGGAAGATCAAAATTAAAATCTGATGTTTTCATTTTTTAAATTACGGTTTAAAAATTATTGAAATTACAAGGTGTAATTTTCGGAGTGCAAATATACGACATGAAACACCCCTTTGTCAAGTATTATTTACATAGATATTAAAGTAACTCTTCGTTAACTTTTTAAATAAACACAACTAACTAATAATCAATAATATAATTATTTTCTGTTTTGCATTTTTTAAATGAGATGTCTTTGCATTTCTTTAAATTAAAAAGTTTTATTTAAGAATTTTGTTTAGCGTTGCGTTTAAATAATCGCAAGGCTAAACAAAGAATTTATTTTAAATTATTGAAATCAAGGTAAACAAGGGCGTTTCACTTATTTTCGAAATACAAAGATTCAAAGTATTTAAATTAATTTTAATTGAAATAAAAAAACCGTGATTTCCCGATATTTTTTATACCGTAAAAAAGCTATTTTTGAGAACATTAAAAATTTACACTATGAGCAAATATTCGATTGAATCTTTTGTGAACGAAACGAAAGAAAATCCAATGGAAAGAGATTATTTTGAACTGGAAAAACCCTCTCTTCTGGAGATCAACCTCAATAATCAGTCTGTCTGGACGAAGGCAGGAAGCATGGTCGGCTACATCGGAAACGTTAATTTCGAAAGACAGGGAATGCTTTCCGGAGGAATTGGAAACTTATTGAAAAAAGCGATCAGCGGCGAAGGAGCAAAATTAATGAAAGCCGAAGGAACCGGAAAATTGTACGTTGCGGATTCAGGTAAAAAAGTTCGTATTCTTTATCTAAATAATGAAGCGGTCTGCGTAAACGGAAACGATGTTTTAGCGCATGAACAAAGCATTAAAAGCGATATTACCATGTTAAAAAGTATTGCAGGGGTAATGTCGGGCGGACTTTTTCAGGTAAAGCTTTCAGGAACAGGACACATTGCTATTACCACTCACGGTGAGCCTTTAACGTTACTGGTAACTCCGGATGCGCCGGTTTTCACAGATCCGAATGCAACCGTTGCATGGTCCGGAAACCTTTCTCCTGAACTGAAAACCAACGTTTCTTTCAAAAGTCTGATTGGAAGAGGAAGCGGTGAGGAATTCCAGATGAAATTTTCGGGGAATGGATGGGTTCTGATTCAGCCTTATGAGGAGGTTTACAGGATTGAGAAGTAAGTATTTTTTCAAATAAATTTTAGCAGGGATAGTTTTTATTCCTGCTATTTTAATTCAGAAATTCTACAATCTTCTTCCATTCCTCCAGTTTCTTTTCAAAAGAAACCGTATGAAGCGGACTTGTAGAAGGCAGTAAAAATACAGGTATTTTGTAATTCTTTCCTAAAATTTTCTGCAAATTCTTATACGATTTTCCGCCATTGCAAAATATGGCTTTAATATTCGGATGAACTTCCAGGAGCTCTTCAATCTGGTTGGCTTCTTCATTTTTTATTTCAGAATCCAGACTTCCTTTTCTTTCGCAGGAATCGATAACATCCCAAAGTGCAATGTTATGCTTCTTTAAAATATTAATTCTTTCCGCATAATCTTCTGTAAATTCTTCATTGAGCAATTCAAAGATGATTTTCCAGAATTTATTTTGGGGATGACCATAATACTGCTGTTTTTCTAACGATTTTACACCGGGAATTGATCCCAAAATGATGATTTTAGAATTGTTGTCGATGATGGGTGGAAAGGAAGATATTCTGTTTTGCATGATTCAAATTTATAGGTTTTTACTTTTTTTAACGCAAGGAACGCTAAGATTTTCTTTTAAAACTTGTCTAAGTTTTTTACCGCAAAAATTGTAACACTTTAGTTGTTTAAGTTCAATCCTTAAATGAAAAGAAAGAGCATATAAGTTTAAAAAATCAAAGATTTTTTCTCTTTGCAGACTTTTGAAATACTTTAAATAAATCCAATAAAATCTTTTGTCCCTTTTGCAGTTAAATTTAAACTCATTTTAAATTTAACTGAATATTTTCGTTCGCGATAACTTTTCACTCAGCCAATAAGCATATTTTCTAAAAACAAAAAACGGACTAAAGTCCGTTTTCTGTTGATTTTTGTATCTGTTTAAACCACCCCGTCAAAAATTCTAGGAATTTTTGCCACCCCTCCAAAGGAGGGGAATCCAGAAGGGAAGATTATATTTATAAAGTTTCTTTTAGCCAGTCGAAGAATTCTCTTTGCCAAACCAATCCGTTTTGCGGATGCAGCACCCAGTGATTTTCGTTCGGGAAATAAACCAGTTTAGATTTTAAACCTCTTAATTTTGCAGCCTGGAAAGCTTCCTGACCCTGCTCGTAAGGAACACGGTAATCTATTCCGCCCTGAACGATCATGATCGGTTTGTTCCATTTATCAACAAAATTGCTTGGGTTGAATTCCGTATAAGCTTTTGGCTGTGGCTTTTCCCATGGTGAACCTAAATCCCAGTTCGCAAACCAAAGTTCTTCCGTTGTTAAATACCATGATTTCATATCGAATAATCCATCGTGCGCGATGAACGTTTTGAATCTGTTTTCGTGAATTCCTGCTAACATAAATACGCTATAGCCTCCATAACTTGCTCCGACAGCAGCAACTCTGCTTCCGTCAACGTAAGGTAGCGTTTTTGCGTAATCTGTTGCGGCAAGATAATCTCTCATTGGTTGTCCTCCCCAGTCTCTGGAGATTTCTTCATTCCATTTTGTTCCCCAACCCGGCATTCCTCTTCTGTTTGGTGCAACAACGATATATCCTTTGGCCGCCATTAAAGCAAAGTTCCATCTTGTGCTGAAGAACTGCGTTAAGGCAGATTGCGGACCTCCCTGACAATAAACAAGGGTTGGATATTTTTTGTTCGGATCAAAGTTTGGCGGATAATGGAACCACACTCCCATTTCTTTTCCGTCCGAAGTTTTCACCATTTTCAGTTCAGATTTTCCCTGAGCCAACTGTGCATACATTTCTTTATTGGCTTCCGTAACCTGCTTCATTTCTCCGTTTTTAAGGTTGACAGAGAAAATATCTGTGGCGTGGTTGATATCGGTTCTTCCTACCAAAAGTGAAGTTTTCTGATCGGCAAAAATTTCGTTCACATCAAAATCACCTTTTGTGATCTGCTGCACTTTGGCATTTTTAGGATCTAAAGAAAATAACTGCTTCGTTCCTCTGAAAGCTGCCGTGAAATAGATCATTTTTGAATCTCCGCTCCAGAAAACATCTCCGGAAACACTTTCGTCCCAGCTTTGCGTTAAGTTTATTGTTTTTCCGGATTTCCAATCCATGATTTTTACATCATTTTTGTCGGCTTCATAACCGTCTCTTGCCATACTCTGCCACAAAAGTGATTTTCCGTCCGGACTGAATTTCGGATTAACGTCGTATCCTTTATTAGATTCAGTTAAATTTTTTGTTGTTCCTGAAGCAAGATCGTATGCAAAAATATCTGTGTTTGTGCTTGTAGAGTATTCTTTGCCGCTTTTCGGTTTCGTTACATATAAAAGCTGTGCAGAATCCGGACTCCAAATGAAATCTTCTGCTCCGCCGAAAGGTCTTTGCGGAGAATCCCACATCTTCCCTTCCAGTAAATCTTTTGCAGAATCTGCTTTATCTGAAACATTTACTACGAAAACATGATTGTACTTTCCTTCATTAAAATAATCCCAGTGTCTGTGATTCAGATCTGTATAAACTTGTGCCGTGGTTTTCGGAGTATCGGAATATTTATCTTTTCCCATTACTTTTTCTACCAAAACCTGCTTACTGAAGGCTATTTTTTTACCGTCGGGAGAAATAACAATGTTGTCTGCTTCACCAATGGTGTAAAACTCCGTCCATGTCTTACCGTTGTCTTTTGAAAGGAAAATCTTATCGCCTTCCTGCGCGTACAATCCGTTTTTATCCCACTGAATCAGTGCTTTTTTGCCTAAATCAACTTTCACGGACTGATTGTTCAGAACATTCAGGAAATAGTTCTCGCTTTTTGTTTTTTCGGTTTTAAGATCGGTCTGTCCTATTTTGTAGATTAACGAGGACTGATCCGGAGAAACTGCCTGTACTCCAACTTTTTTCAAAGTCCATAAAATTTCAGGCGTCATTAGTTGTTGTGCATTCATTAAGAGCGGAGCTGCCAAAGCCAGCAGACTGTACTTAAGTTTCATATTAATTCATTTTTTATGACTTTATCATTCAATCCAATCATAAAGTCTTTATTTAATTCAAAGATTGCCAAAGTTAACTATTTTTAAAACACAAACGCGCACAAAAAATCGCCTGTCGTTTTAACAGGCGATTTTTATGTCATTTTGAATTTTAAACTAATCTCCGTCCGAAAACATTGAGTTTGCCAGTGAGCTGACGATGGAAAGCAGGATGCTGAAAATAAGCGCCCATAAAAATCCGTCTACCATCATGCTGTCTATAAAATAATCCGCGATCAGGATAATAATTGCATTGATTACTAAGGTAAACAGCCCCAATGTAATAATCGTTAAAGGCAATCCCAAAATATTAAGAACAGGTTTTACAATTAAATTCAAAAGCCCTAAAACGATGGCAAAAATGATCGCTCCGCCAAATCCTGTAAAGTGTACTCCAGGTAAAATCCATGTTAAAAGATAAGCAACAATGGCCGTTAACAAAAGTCGAATAATTAAGTTCATAGTATGATTTTTTTAATGTTGTTGATGCGTGTTCCTGTGCAAAAGCTATTCCACTTGTTTGAAAAATTATTTGATCTTCATCATCGTGACCAAGGATGTTGCAACGTGGCTTTCGGAAGCTCCGTCTTCATCAACCACATAAATTTCAGTGCGGATCACACTGATCTTTGAACCTCCTTTTATTACGTAGGATTTTGAAACTAAAGCGTCTCCGATGGCTGGTCTTAAATAATTGACTTTCAATTCAACGGTTACGACATAACAGTCTTCTTCGTAATGACTTACTGCCGCATAACCTGAAGAAACATCCACCAAAGAAGCAATCATGGCTCCGTTGAACATTCCCGCTTTTCTTGTCATGAGTTCCATTTTCGGGATTTTCATGGAAATGAAGTCGGTTTCCACTTCCAGAAGTTCGGCTTTGTAGAATTTTAATGTCTCGGAGCGGTTGAAACTGTCGGTGATGAGCTGTTTTTTATGGGGTGTCATTTTTTGGTTTATAATTTGAACACAAGTTGCACAATTTTTTTTACAAATGCGAAAATATTATGTTTGCTTTTCATTTAAACACAAATGGCACGAATAGATTTCACAAATTTTATGTTTAAACACGAATTGCACAAATAATTTGTTCACAAATTTCGCAAATGTTATGTTGCTGTTATTTGAATGATTAAAAATCGAAGTTTGTGTTTAAACACAAATGGCACAAATATTTTAACCATTAAGAATATTTGAGAGGTTAAGAATTAGTAAGTTTTGGCTGAAGCCGTTGTTTTGGGTAAAATTTGAAAGCGGACTAAAGTCCGCTCCTATTGATGTTTCGTTGTGGTAATCGTGAAAATATTTGTGGTATTTGTGTTTAATCTTTAGTTTAAAACAATCTGAAATTGCTCATCCATCGACAAAATACCTTCTGCCACACTTTCAGGATGGGTGGTAAAGCCTTTTAATTTTGAGGTTTTTCCTTTTAAGACCAAATCCATTAGCTGTTTGTCCGACAATTTTTTTCCGAAGATCTCAAAGGAAACTTTAAAGCCGCAGTTTTTAAAATCGGAACATCCGACAGCGGTTTTTCCTTTCATCAAATGATGTTCTTTGCATTTCGGGCATTTGGTTTCTTCCCACGACTGAAGTTCTTTTTTAACGGCAGGTTCGCGTTTTTTCTTTTCTTTTACCTCCTCCACTTTTTCTTCTTCCAAAGAAATCACTTTCCCTTTTCCGTCGACTACTTTTTTGGTAAGCTCCGTCACCATCTGGATGAGCTCTTCCTTAAAATGATTGGCTTCATATTCGCCTTTTTCAATTTTTCGGAGTTTCAGTTCCCATTCTCCGGTTAATTCGGGACTTTTCAGCAATTCATCTTCAATGGTGTCAATCAGTTGAATTCCGGTTTGGGTGGCGATGAGATTTTTTCTTTTCTTCTCAATATATTTCCGCTTGAAAAGGGTTTCGATAATATTGGCGCGGGTTGAAGGTCTTCCGATGCCATTGTTTTTCAGGAGTTCGCGCAGTTCATCATCTTCCACCTGTTTTCCTGCGGTTTCCATAGCTCTCAGCAAAGTTGCTTCCGTGTAAGGTTTTGGCGGCGTTGTTTTTCCCTGATGAATCATCGGATCATGCGGTCCGGTTTCTCCTACGGTAAATTCGGGAATGGTCTGTTCTTCTTCCTTTTCTTTTTCTTTATCGTTGGGTTCTTCTTTCGGTTCTTTGGCATAAACGGCTCTCCATCCCGGTTCCAGAACCTGTCTTCCGCTGGTTTTGAAAGGAATGGTTCCTACTTTTCCTTCTACTAAAGTATTGGAAATTTTACACTCGGGATAAAATACGGCAATGAAACGTTTCGCAACCAGATCATAAACTAACTTTTCTTCCCTGCTTAAATTCTGGGAAGGCGGAACTTCCGTTGGAATGATCGCGTGATGATCTGTTACTTTGGTATCATCAAAAACCGCTTTCGATTTGGGAATCGGAGCTTCCAGTAAAGGGGCGATAAGCTCCTGATAGAAATACATTTTCTTCAGAATTCCTTCTATTTTCGGATATAAACTTTCAGACAAGTACGTTGTATCCACACGCGGATACGTAACGTGCTTTTTCTCGTAAAGACTCTGAATATAATTAAGCGTATTCTCCGCAGAATAGCCGTATTTTTTGTTGGCTTCCACCTGAAGTGCCGTTAAATCGAACAGTCTTGGATTTTTCTCTTTTCCTTCTTTAATTTCAAAGGATACGATTTCGAAAGGATTCTGTTTTAAATATTCCAGACCTTTTTCTGCGCGTTCCAATGTTTTGAGACGGTCGATGGCGGCGTTAAAAATAACTTCGCGGTATTTCGTTTTCAGTTCCCAATATTCTTGAGTGTTAAAAGCATCAATTTCTTTCTGACGCTGAACGAGCATTGCCAAAGTGGGAGTCTGTACTCTTCCGATGGAAAGAACGGCTTTATTTCCGCCAAATTTTTTGGTGAAAAGTCTTGTTGCATTAATTCCCAGCAACCAGTCTCCGATCGCTCTTGCGTTTCCTGCGAGATAGAGATTTTTGTAATCTTCGGCAGGTTTTAGATTGGCAAAACCTTCTTTAATCGCTTCTTCGGTAAGGGATGAAATCCACAAACGCTGAATAGGCTTGTTGCATTTTGCTTTCTGTAAAACCCATCTCTGGATCAGTTCTCCTTCCTGACCGGCATCCCCGCAATTGATGACCTCATCACATTCTTCAACTAATCTTTCAATAACTTTAAATTGATTTTCTACGCCTTTGTTGGGAATTAATTTGATCCCGAAATTATTGGGAATAATGGGCAGCAGAAACAGATTCCAGGATTTGTACTGCGGGCCGTAATCGTGGGGTTCTTTGAGGGTGCAAAGATGCCCGAAAGTCCATGTCACACAATAGCCGTTTCCTTCCATATAGCCCTGTTTCGGCGTGGTGGCGCCCAATACTTTGGCGATATCTCTGGCAACACTGGGTTTTTCGGCAATACAAAGTTTCATGAATGTCTCGGAATTTTTTGGAGAGGGCAAAAATCGGGAATTTTTTTGGATTTTGCTAATTTGCGGATTGTTGGTTGAAAATAAGCTTCTCTGAACTTTTAAAATGAAGGGTATTACTTAAATTTTGAAAATAGATACGTCATCGATTGTCATTCCGGAGGAATCTATACTCGAATATTTTGTGTGAATTTCTACTACTTCGCTTAGATCTTTTCACGATGACAGATGTGGCGGAAAGCTGGGCATTTTCAAACGCAAAGTTTTTTTATGATGGTGATTATTTTGAGGAAGCAAAGTTATGCAGATTTCATCTGTGTTGAAGCGTGTGTTTAGTATCCGTTTTTCTTTGTTTATTTTTATAGAACAATTTTACATTGTCTTTGCTTTGGAATTTTAAATTTTATTTTTTCAGTATTTCTAATATTTTGCTTAGATCCTTACAGGATGACAGATGTGGCGGAAAGCTGGGCGTTTTCAAACGCAAAGTTTTTTTTATGATGGTGATTATTTTGAGGAAGCAAAGTTATGCAGATTTCATCTGTGATGAAGCGTATGTTTTAGCATCTGTTTTTCTTTGTTTATTTTTTTATAATTTCTAATACTTCGCTTAGATCCTTACACGATGACAAATGTGGCGGAAAAGAATTCAGAGTTAAAAGACAAATTTATCTGAAGAAATTCAAAACAGTCCTGTAACGGCTTTTTGGGTAACCGGGAAAGTATGTTTCACCCCTGCAAGAGACTTTCCGGGAACCTCGAAAGTTTCCTGCACCCCTGCGACAAACTTTCCGGAAGGCGGGAAACCTTCTTGCACCCCTGCAAGAAACTTTCCCGAAAATTAAAAAAGCTCCCTTAAAAAAGAGAGCTTCAAAACAATTCACACCATATCACTACACTTCCATCGGAACTTCCATGAGAAGAATCTCTGTGTTTTCCGATGTGGATTTTATGTTTAATTCGGAAATATCCCAAATTCCGAAGCCGTCTCTTTCTTCCAGTTGCTGTCCTTCAATTTCTGCGCTTCCTTTAATGATGAAAACGTAGACGCCGTTTCCTTTTTTCTTTATCTGATATTGGGTTTCAGCCGTATTTTCAAAATCTCCGAGATGAAACCATGCTTCCTGATGAATCCATATTCCATCGTCTTGAGGATCGGGTGACAGGATCTGCTGAAATCTGTTTTGGCTTTTCGTTCTGTCGAGTTTCATCTGGTCGTATCTCGGCGTGACATTTCTTTTATTGGGATAGACCCAGATTTGCAGAAATTTAACCAAATCGCCTTCATCTTTACTGAATTCGCTGTGCATTAATCCTGTTCCGGCGCTCATGACCTGAATTTCGCCGCCTTTTATTTCGTTATGGTTTCCCAGATTGTCATGATGGATCAGGGTTCCTTCCAGTGCAATGCTGATGATTTCCATATTGTCGTGGGGATGCGTTCCAAAGCCTTTTCCGGCTTCAACGGTATCATCATTCAGCACTCTTAAGGCGCCGAACTGCATTTTTTCGGGGTCATAAAATTCTCCGAAGCTGAAGGTCTTTTTACTGACCAGCCACTGTTCGTTGGTTACTCCTCTTGAATCTGCGCGGTGCACTACTCTGTTTTCAGGCTTTTTTACTGCTGCAAAACTGTTCTCCACCTCGTTGAACAGCAATCCGCTTCCGCCACCGTAATGTTCTATTACTTTTATATTTTCATCAAAATTTCTGCAAAAAACACTGATCTGTTTTTCGAACTGTTCTTCCAGACCGGAACTCAGCAAAACAATATCGACGGGATTATTTTTGATAAAATCCTGACTCTTGCTTTCATCACTCAGAATTTCAGCCTTCCATCCATCATTTTTTTCGATAATTCTTTGTAAGGTTGCAAGAATTTCGTCATTTTTTCCGATTACCAAAAAGTTCAGTGCTTTCATTTTGATTCAATTAAAAGTTAATGGTTTACAATTTTAAAATTTTACAGTTCTTCTTTAAACCATACATCGCTGTATTCGTCGGGACGGCGTTTGAACTGGGCGTGAACGTAAGGACACAGCGGAACAATTTTGAGATGATTTTCTCTTGCGTAGGACACCAGTTTTTCCAGCAGGATCTTTGCAAATCCTCTGCCTTCAAATTCTTCGTTTACTTCTGTATGATACACCGTTAGTTTATCTTTAATGACGGAGATGTCCATTTTTCCTGCTTTTTTATCGTCTGAGAAAAGCTGAATCTCCCCTCTTACATTTCCTAAAACAACTTCTGTTCTTTCCATGATTTTGATTTTTAATAATGATGTAAAATTAGGCAGCCTGAATTTGCCGGATCATGATGTATGATAATAAATCGGTTATATTTTGATTAAACTGAAATAAGCCGGGAATTATTTTTTTAACGTGATGAGCATTAATTTCCTTTCTGTATTGCTGTAAATTTTTCGTCCGCGAAGGGGCTACACGCAGCGAAGGCTTGATTTTCGGAACATCAACAGGAAGTTGAAAGCTATTATTTGGCTTTTTTGAGCGAAATTAATGGTTAATTGATAGCATTTTCAAAAATTAAATCATTAAAAATCAAAACATTAAAAACAAGAGATCAATTTATTTTCTAAAAAGTCTACTTTTTTAGTGGACTAATAGGAAAATATGTTTTATATTTGCAACCGTAATCAGGATATAATAATACAATGAAAGCAGAATTCAAGAACAGCAGCGTAAGAAAACATATCAATCATTTTATGATGATGTATTGCTGTATGCCTATGCTTCATTCCTGTTGTGGTTAACCTTACTTTTATATGACATATTTCTAAAGGCTTTACCACGTTGTAGAGCCTTTTTTATTTTAAAAACAACATTAAAAAATATCATGAATACTAATAAAAACAAATGGCTGATTCCTATAGCCTTCACCAATATTTATGTAATATGGGGAATTACTTTCCTCGCCATTTCTTTCGGGTTAAACGGATTTCCGCCTTTTATTCTTTCGGGGTTCAGATTTTTGGGCGCAGGAATAATAATGATCGGATATCTGCTCTTAAAAGGTGAAAAAGCCAATTCTGCCATCAACTGGAAAAAAAATGCCATCACCGGAATTCTCATCCTTACGGGAGGAACGGGATTGGTTGCGTGGGGAGAACAATATGTAACCGCTTCTGAAGCAGCCATCGCTATTGCAACCGGACCATTCTGGTTTATTGCCATTGATAAGAAAAACTGGAGTTATTATTTCTCGGATAAGTTTATTCCTTTGGGCTTGGTGATCGGGTTTGCAGGACTTATTTTATTTCTCAACGGAAGTGTAAGTTCTTCCGGTTCGCATACACAAACGGCAGATGCTTCAATCAGGGTAATTGCATTTGTTGTTCTGGGCTTAAGTTCCGTAGCGTGGGTTTTAGGATCACTTTACTCCAAAAAAAATCCGGCTGGTCAGTCAACTTTTATGAATATTGCCCAACAGCTTATTACTGCCGGTATCGCTTCATTGGTTATTGCATTTTTCAGAAATGAATGGACTGGCTTTTCAATCATAAAAGTACCGTTAAACGCCTGGTTAGGATTGTTTTTCCTTATTGTATTCGGATCGATTATCGCTTATCTTTCGTATATCTGGCTTTTGTCTGTAAAACCTGCCGCTTTGGTAAGTACGCATACTTACATCAATCCTATTGTTACTGTAATTGCGGGTTGGATCGTTGCGAATCAGACCATTAACATCAACCAGTTTTACGGATTGATTGTTATTCTTGTCGGAGTTCTTTTAACGAATATGACTAAATATTTTAAGCTTTCCAAACGGTCTAAAGTTAAAATAAGAAGAGTGATAAGACACGTGAACAAAAACGCAAGACCTTATCAGCCAATATAAAATTTAAGTAAAAAATGATAGAGATAAAGAATGTTTCAAAAACATTTCATCAGAAAAAACAGTCGTTTAAGGCGCTGAATAATGTAAGTCTGACGATTGAACAGGGCGATATTGTAGGAATCATCGGATTTTCGGGAGCGGGAAAAAGTACCTTAATCCGAACGGTGAATCTTCTTGAAAAACCTGACAGCGGTGAAATTGTGATTAAAGGAAGGGATTTTACGAAATTAAATTCGAGACAATTGGCACAGGAAAGGAAAAAGATCGGGATGATTTTTCAGCATTTTAATCTGCTTTCTTCGAGAACTGTTTTTGAAAATATTGCGCTTCCGTTAGAGCTGGATCATGTCAGCAAAACTGAAATTAATAAAAAAGTAAATGAACTGCTGAAAATCGTAGGACTGGAAGATAAAGCTCATGATTATCCTAAAAGTCTTTCGGGAGGACAAAAACAGAGGGTTGCCATTGCAAGGGCTTTAGCAAATGATCCTTATCTCCTGCTCTGTGATGAAGCGACGAGCGCGCTCGATCCTGCAACCACACAATCGATTTTGCAATTGTTGAGGGATATTAATCAGAGACTTGGAATTACGATTTTGTTGATTACGCACGAAATGGAAGTCATCAAAACGGTTTGTAACCATGTTGCGGTAATCGACAAAGGTCAACTATTAATTAAAGGAACTTTAAGCGAGATTGTCTCGAACAAAGAGAATCCTATCATCAAACAATTTTTAAACTCTAGTGTTATGACAATACCACAGGAACTGAATAAAAAACTACAGCAAGAGCCACAAGACGGATTATTTCCATTGGTGGAAGTAGAGCTTAATGAAAATATATCGGTGGAAGAACTGCTTTCCATTGTTTATGATAAATATAAAATTCCATACAAACTGCTGAAAGCGGATGTTGAATATTTAGGCGATTCCAATTTTGGAAAACTATTGCTTCAGCTTCAGGGTGAAGAGGAGAAAAATCAGCAGGCCATTTATTATTTCAATCAGAATAAAATTCAAAATACGGTAAGAGGATATGCTTAGTGATACGGTGATTTCTCTTTTATCAAAGGGAATTTGGGAGACGGTTTTTATGACGTTTGTTTCGGGGTTTTTCGGATTTGTTCTGGGTTTGCCTGTCGGGATTCTATTGTTTTTAACGCGGAAAGGACAGCTTTTGGAAAATGTAATCTACAACAGGGTTTTATCTGTTCTGGTGAATATTTTCCGTTCTATTCCTTTCATTATTTTAATTGTGTGGATGATTCCTTTCACGAGAAGTCTGGTGGGAACGTCTATCGGGGTAAACGCAGCTTTGGTTCCTTTAAGCATCGGAGCGGCTCCTTTTATTGCAAGACTGGTAGAAAACAGCTTACTGGAAGTTCCTTATGGTTTAATTGAAACTGCAAGAGCTTTAGGAGCAAGTCCGTTTCAGATCATCAGAAAAATACTGTTGCCGGAAGCACTTCCTTCCTTAATTAATAATGCAACAATTACCTTAATTACGCTTGTCGGCTATTCTGCGATGGGAGGTGCTGTCGGAGCCGGAGGATTGGGACAGATCGGCTATCAGTACGGCTACATCGGTTATGATGCCGTGATTATGAATCTTGTTTTAGGATTGCTGGTTGCGATTGTTTTCATCATTCAGTTTTCGGGAGACCGATTGGCGAAGAGGTTTGATCATCGTTGAGTTTTTTTGAGTGGGAGGGTTTTTGAGTTGGAGGGTGTGAGTGTTTGAGTGTTTGAGAGAGTGAGTGTGAGTGTGAGAGAGTGTGTGTGAGTGTGTGAGAGTATTTTGAAAATAATGTGATAAGTGTGAATGTGAAATAGTGTGGTGGTTTGAAAATTTCAGCCATCAATCGGGCGAAAATCAGCAAAAAGGAGTAAAAGCCATATTTTATTTATTAAAGAATTTAAAAAATCTAACCTTTTTGCTTTTCGCCCTTTTTTTAAAAGAAAATAATTTACAATGAAAAAAATAAAGATTTTAAGTTTTTTAGTGGCGGGTTTGTTAGCATTTACCGGCTGTAATTCATCCAAAAAAGAAGATCCGAACTTTATAAAAGTAGGAATAACTTCCGGGCCGGAACAGGAAATTGCCGAAGTGGCGAAAAAAGTAGCGAAGGAAAAATACAATCTTGAAGTAGAGCTGGTTTCCTTTAATGATTATGTAATCCCCAATGAAGCTCTGAATAACGGTGATATTGACGCCAATGCTTTTCAGCACGTTCCTTATTTAACCGAACAGTCCAAACAGAGAGGATATAAATTAGCGGTTGTCGGGAATACTTTTGTCTACCCTATCGTTGCGTATTCAAAGAAAATTAAAAGCATAAATGAACTTCAGAACGGAAGTACAGTTGTAATTCCGAATGATCCTACCAATGGCGGACGTTCCTTACTTCTTTTACAGAAAAACGGTTTGCTGAAACTGAAAGACGGCATCGGATTATTACCCAAATTAACGGATATTGTCGCGAATCCTAAACAGTTAAATATCCTTGAAATTGAAGCACCACAATTGCCGAGAGTGTTGGATGATAAAGAAGTGGTGATTGCCATTATCAACAATAATTTTGCTGCGCAGGTGGGACTGGATGCCGATAAACAGGGAATTTTCAAAGAAGATAAAGATTCTCCTTATGTAAATGTAATTGTTTCCAGAGAAGATAACAAAACCTCCGAAAAGGTAAAAAATTTCGTAAAAGCTTATGAGTCTGACGAAGTTGTGAAGAAGGCAGAAGAAATTTTCAAAGGCGGTGCTGTAAAAGGCTGGAACTGATTTGGTGAATGGTGAATTCTTTCATATGCCGCAGAATTCATTATTGACAATTCACCATTGACAATTCACTATTGACATTTTAAAAAAGTCTATTATTATATATTTGGACATTGTTTCAGCTTTTTGAAATGATGTCTTTTTTATTTTCAAATCACGGGTTATTAAAAATTATTTATTTAAAATATATTTTCTCAATTTGAGATAATAAAATTTTTTGCTATTTTTGTTTCCAATCAAAAAAGGCTTTTTATGTTTAAGAAAACCGCCATTGTAAGTTTATTCACATTTATTTCTGCTTCTTATATGGCTCAAAATACACCGCTTCCTGTTTATTTAGACGAATCCAAACCTGTGGAATTACGGGTAAAAGATGCCCTTTCCAGAATGACTCTGGAAGAAAAAGTGGCGATGCTTCATGCGCAGTCAAAATTCAGTTCACCGGGTGTTCCGAGATTGGGAATTCCTGAATTCTGGACGACGGACGGTCCTCACGGAGTTCGCCCTGAAGTGATGTGGGATGAATGGAATCAGGCAGGCTGGACAAACGACTCTATTATCGCCTACCCTGCTTTAACGGCACTTTCCGCGACATGGAACAAAAAAATGTCATGGAATTACGGTAAAGCACTGGGTGAAGAAGCCCGTTACCGAAAAAAAGATATTCTTCTGGGACCGGGTGTTAATATTTACAGAACTCCACTCAACGGAAGAAACTTCGAATATATGGGTGAAGATCCTTATCTGACTTCAAAAATGGTGGTTCCTTACATCAAAGGAGTACAATCCAACGGTGTGGCAACTTCTGTAAAGCATTTCGCCCTGAACAATCAGGAAATGTTCCGTCATACAAGCAATGTAAAAGTGGACGACAGAGCTTTATACGAAATTTATCTTCCGGCTTTCAAAGCGGCTGTAACAGAAGGCGATTCTTGGACGATTATGGGAGCTTATGATATGTACAAAGGTCAGTATGCAAGCCAGAACCAATATCTTCTGAATGATATTTTAAAAGGTGAATGGAAATATAAAGGGGTCGTGGTTTCCGACTGGGGTGCTGTTAACAATACCGAACAGGCTATCCATAACGGACTGGATCTTGAGTTCGGAAGCTGGACAAACGGACTTTCTGCGGGGACAAAAAATGCTTACGACAATTATTATCTGGCAAAGCCTTATTTAGATTTAATTAAATCCGGAAAAGTAGGAACGAAAGAACTGGACGATAAGGTTTCAAGGCTTTTAAATCTTGCGTATAAAACAACAATGAACCGAAACAAACCTTTCGGAAATATTGCTTCTGAAGAGCATAAAGCTATTGCAAAAGAAATCGGGGAAGAAGGAATTGTATTGTTGAAAAATCAGGGAAATATTCTTCCGATTGATCTGAATAAAGCTAAAAAAATTGCTGTAATCGGGGAAAATGCTATCAAAATCATGACCGTTGGCGGTGGTTCTTCTTCATTAAAAGTGAAATACGAAACGCTTCCTTTAGACGGAATTAAAGCGAGATTCGGGAAACAGTCGGATGTTCAGTTTGCGAGAGGTTATGTTGGAGACATCGGCGGAGAATACAACGGGGTAAAATCCGGACAGGATTTAAAAGACAACCGTTCTGAAGCCGAATTATTAAACGAAGCTGTGGAACTGGCTAAAAAATCTGATTACGTTATTTTCGTTGGAGGATTAAACAAAGCAGATTTTCAGGACAGTGAAGGAAACGACAGAAAAAGCTATGGATTACCTTACAATCAGGATAATGTAATTGCTGCACTGGCAAAGGCGAATAAAAACCTTGCGGTTGTTCTGGTTTCCGGAAATGCGGTGGCAATGCCGTGGATTAAAGAAGTTCCGACTGTAGTTCAGGCTTGGTATTTGGGTTCTGAGGCAGGAAATTCTATTGCTTCGGTTTTAGCAGGTGACGCCAATCCATCAGGAAAACTGCCTTTCACTTTCCCTGTGAAACTGGAAGACAATTCTGCGCATCAGTTGGGAGAATATCCCGGAAATAAAGCGGAATTGGCAGCGGATAAAGGAAAAGATCAGAAAAACCCGATCAATATTAGCTACAACGAAGGAATTTTTGTAGGCTACAGATGGCATGATACGAAAAAAATCAAACCTTTGTTCAGTTTCGGACATGGTTTAAGCTACACCACTTTCGAATTCGGAAAAGCCAAAGCTGATAAAATAACGATGTCTCAGGATGATAAAATCACGTTTACGGTTTCTGTAAAAAATACAGGGAAAAGAGCTGGAGCAGAAGTTGCCCAACTGTATATTTCCGACCTTAAATCGTCTGTTGAAAGACCGGCTAAAGAATTAAAAGGTTTTGAAAAAGTATATCTGAATCCGGGAGAAGAAAAAGAAGTAACATTTACCATTGATCAATCTGCTTTAAGTTTCTTCGATCCCCAAAAACACGACTGGGTTGCAGAACCGGGAGATTTTGAAGCACAGATCGGTAATTCTTCCGATGCCATAAAAACGAAGGTGAAGTTTACGTTAAAGTAATCTTACTTATATATTTCTAAAACGGAGAGTCCTTTTGTAAGGGCTCTTTTTACATTCCATCAAGTTCTAAGCGAATTTTTTTCGTAAAATATTTTTCGTTGAACTTTAAAGTTTCAATTAGATCAGCGGGATAAAATCCATCTTCAGAATTTTTTATTTCATGGATAAAACCAAGAATGCTATACTCGTAAATCTCGCTTAAAAATATCTTACAACAGATAATTAATTCTTCAATTTTTAATATTCTGTCATCACCTTCCATCTCCTCAAAATAGCGGATGTTGATTTTTGAGAATTCATATTCAGCATTTTTAAAATCACCTATTTCATATAAATATAATCCATATAAATATTGTAAAGGTGGATTGTTTTGATCAAGCTTAAACGATGTTTTAAAATACTTTTCTACCTTTTCATTTTTAGAAAGTAAACTTTCATACGGCGCATTTTTTACAGTAGATTTACAAATAAAATATTCCAGTGTCGCTATTAACTGATAATATGAAAAGTCTTTATCAAACTCTTCGCTTTCAACAATTTTTAAAAGAGCAGATAAATCTGACTGGGATTTTTCGTAATCATAATGATGCTTAAAAATTATTTCATAAATCTGATCTATATAATGAAAAGTTTTATCTGTAAAATTATATGAGGATTCCAAAATATGATAGTATCATTTGATACTATCAAAGATATAATTTTTTATTGAACTATTCTACACCTCCACAATCAGCTCCCTCTCAAACCCATTATACTTTTCCGAAATATAACCATGCGGATTGCAGATAATCTCCGTCTCCCCTATTTTGTATCTTTTCGGCGTGTGAATATGCCCGTGAATCCAATACAGCGGTTGATATTCCAGAATAAAATCCTCCAGATTGGAAACGTATGCGGAAGTTAACGGATCATTTTTAAAATGTTCCGGGCTCGACTGTAAACTTGGGGCATGATGAGTAACCACAATATTCTTCATGCCCTTTGAATTTTCAAGACTTTCTTTCAGCCATAATCTCGAAAACTGATGAATTTTATAAATATCTATCGACCTCATCTTTGAATACGAAGGATCTCTTTTAATTTTCTTATAATCGTTCATTCCTTGCTGACAGACAAATCCGTAATATCTCGGATCCCCGAAAACAGAAAAATCCGTCCACAACGTTGCACCATGAAAACGAATCCCGTCGATGTCTGCAAAAGCATCTTCCAGCACAAAAACATTGGAATTTTCTGCGGCAGCTTTTATTTTATTTAACGTTTTAGGATAAGAACCTTTGTAATATTCATGATTTCCCAACACATAAATCACAGGTTTATCGGGAATTTTTGTTTTGATCCATTCAATTCCTTTCGTTCCCAAATTAACATCTCCCGCCAAAACAACGACATCGGCATGATCAAAAGATAATTCCGACATTCCAAATTCCTGATGCAGATCGCTGATGATTTGTATTTTCATGGTGCTAAAATAAAAAAAGAACCGACAATTTCTTGCGGTTCTCTCAATAAGAATGTCTAAACTAATTTTCCGTTACTTAAAAAGTGTAAACATTCAGTTATATAATTTAGTTTAAAGTAGGTCAGTTTACGAAACAGCGATTTCAGATTCTGAGATTTTTATATTTTTAAAGATAAAATAGCACAGCATTGTCAGTGCAAAAACGGCATAGCCGATCAGAATAATCAGACTTAAATTTCCAACAGCAAGTTCAGAAGGAAAAACCTGACTCATCAACGTCATAAAAGACAACCCGATTCCTGCGCCTAAAAAATAGCTTGTCGAACTGAGACTCGAAGCCACTCCGTAAGAGGAAGGATTTACATCCTGAATTCCCAAGACAGACAAAGCGGTAAAACAAAACGTCATTCCTATTCCGGAAATGCATGCTGCACCGAACAAGACCAATGACAAAGGATGCCCGAAATAAATGGAAACCAATAACGCCAAAGCTCCGCTTAACATGAAAATCCAGCCCAAAATTCCCATCTGCGAAGAATTTAATCTTTTGGCAACATGAGGAAGGATAAATTTAGCTACCAAAGCCGACATAATGCTGAAAGGAACCAACATCAGTCCCGCCGAAGCCGCACTGTGATTCATATCTTTCTGCAACATCAACGATATTAAAAACAAAAATCCGATGAAAAATGCTCCTAAAGCCACAAAAGCCAGATTAGAAACTACCAGTGATGAATGTCTTAATAATTTTAAATCAATCAAAGGCTGAGCAACAGATTTTAAACGGAAAACGACAGAAGTCAGTAAAATAACCGCCAAAATTAACGAACCTGCAACCAATAAAGTCTGTTCTTTGATGTGAACCAGTTCATGCGTTCCATATGTCAAGCTCAGTAAACCTAAAACCAATAAAATTCCCGACAGAAGATCTGTTTTTTGGGACACCCCTTTCTCATCTTTCGGAAGATACTGATACGCAAAAATCAACGTGATGAAAAGAATCGGAACATTGATTAAGAAAACCCAATGCCAACTCAGATACGTACTGATGATTCCCCCCAAAGAAAGTCCGCTTCCGGAACCAATCGCAGCAAAAGAACTGAAAATCCCAATCGCACGGTTTCTCTCCTGATCTTCTTTAAAAGTATTCGTCACAATCGACATTGCCGAAGGCATAATGAAAGCCGCTCCCAATCCCTGTAAAGCACGAAAAATAGCTAAAGTACCGAAACTTTCAGACAAACCCGCTCCCAGAGAAGTCAGCATAAAAAGGAATAATCCCAAAAGAAAAATTTTCTTTCTTCCGAGCTGATCGGAGAGTTTTCCCCCGATAATCAGAAATCCGCCAAAAAATAATACATATAAAGTCTGAAGCCATTGTACGGTTTCTGCACCAATCCCGAATTGTTGTTGAATAGAAGGAATTGTCAGATTGATAATGGCAATATCCAAAGCCTCCACAAATGTTCCTACCGATGCTAAAATCAAAATCAAATTCTTTCTCTCCATATAGTTCAATTATGCTGCAAAATTAAATTTAATAGAACGTATATAAAAATTTAAACTAAAATTAAGAACATATTTAATGTAATTCAATTTAAAAAAGAACAAATAGTCTTATATTTGAAATTAATTCTTCAAAAACAGAACAGATGGCAACAGAAAATTATACACCCGACGAAAAAGACCTTTCCATTCTCAGAATTTTACAGAAAGATGCGAAATTAAGCGTCCGAGATATTGCGGCAAGAATTAACCTGAGTCCCACTCCCACTCACGAAAGAATCAAACGAATGGAAAAACTGGGAATCATTAAAGAATATACTACTGTTGTTGACCGTAAAAAAGTGAACAAGGGAATGATGGTTATCTGCATGATCGCGCTGAATGTTCATAACAAAAAAACCGCAGGAAAATTCATTGAGGAAGTAGGAAAACTGAAAGAAGTGATTGAGTTCTACAACATCAGCGGAGATTTTGATTTTATGCTGAAAATTCTCGCTCCGAATATGGATGAATTTCATGAATTTTTCGTGAACAAGCTTTCTGAAATTGAAGGAATCGGACAGACAAAAAGTATTTTTGTGATGAACAGTATTAAGGAAAGTTCTCAGATTTTGTAATTGAAATTAAAAAACTACAATCCTTTCTCCATCTCTTTTTTGCTGCAATCCTCACAAATTCCGCTTACCAGAAAGTTATACTGATTGATGATAAAATTCTCCGGAAGCCGAATTTCAGGAACGACATTCTCTATGCAGGTAACCGATTTGCATTTCTCGCAGTTAAAATGCAGATGATTGTGATGATGTATCTCGGAACAGCCTCTGCATTTCGCAAAATTTACCACACCATCTACGTTTACAATTCTGTGAACACTGCCCTCTTCTTCCAGTCTTTCCAACACTCTGTAAATCGTAACGCGATTGCACAAATCGCCCAGTTTCAATTGAATATCTGCATGTGATAACGCATGATCAGATTCTGTTATCAGCTTCAGAATCTCGGTTTTTGCCTGTGTACTTCTTGTCTGTTTCATACAATTAATGCAACAAAGTTGCGATAATAAATTTTAATTCCTACTTTTGCAACAAAGTTACAATAAGAATAATGAAAACAAAAATCTTAGATCTTATCGGTATTTCTGCGGCGGTTCTCTGCCTGATCCACTGCATTATTTTCCCTTTGCTGATGGTTGTTCCGCTGGGTATTTCCCATAATCCCTATATCGATTTGGCATTTCTGCTCGCCGGAATTATCGTGGTTTCAAAAATAACCAGAAATATCCGCTCAACAGCTCTGAAATTGCTTTTCTGGGCTTCTGTTGCACTCATCGCAATTTCAATCAGTCTGGATTTTATTTTCCATATTCATTCCGAACTGATTTATGCAGGTGCAACCGGACTTATTACTGCACACCTCATCAATTTCAAAAATCATAAACATTAAAAAATCATTCAGATATCATGCAAAAAAGAATTCCTGTAACGGTTTTAAGCGGCTTTTTGGGTGCCGGAAAAACCACACTTCTTAATCACGTTCTTCACAATAAAGAAAACCTGAAGGTTGCAGTGATTGTAAATGACATGAGCGAAGTAAACATTGACGCACAGTTGATAAAAAACGAAAACACAATATCCAGAACCGAAGAAAAACTTGTGGAAATGAGCAACGGATGCATTTGCTGCACTCTTCGTGACGACCTTCTTATTGAAGTAGAACGTCTCGCAAAAGAAAACCGTTTCGATTATCTGCTGATTGAAGGAACCGGAATTGCGGAACCTGTTCCGATTGCCCAGACTTTCTCTTATGTGGACGAAGAAAGCGGTATCGATCTTTCCCGATTCAGCTATATTGATACAATGGTAACGGTTGTAGACTGTCTTCATTTCTTCAAAGATTTTGGTTCCAGCGAATTATTGACTGACAGGAATCTTACTGATATTGAGGGCGATAACAGAACCATTGTAAACCTTCTTATAGATCAGGTAGAATTTGCCAACATCATTGTTCTTAACAAAACAGATCTCGTAACGGAAGAAACAGTGAACTTTCTGAAAGCTGCCATTAAAAAACTAAATCCGGATGCAAAATTTATTAACTCCGAATTCGGAAAAATTAATCCTCAGGAAATTCTCAATACAGGACTTTTTGACTTCGAAACCGCTCAAAATTCTGCAGGATGGCAGAAAGAACTTCAAAATGAACATCATACACCGGAAACGGAAGAATATGGATTGAGCTCTTTTGTTTTCAGAAACAAAAAACCATTTCATCCGGAACGCTTCTGGAATTATCTTGGTAAAAAGTATCCGGAAGGTGTTATGCGTGCAAAAGGGCTCTTCTGGCTGGCTTCCAGACCGGACGATGCGCTTAATTTTTCTCAGGCAGGAGGCTCTTTCCGAATGGAGAAGGCAGGAGTATGGTGGTGCAGTATGCCGATGAGTCAGCGGGAAATGTATCAGTCTTTCTCCGAAAACAGAGATTTTATCGAAAATAAATGGGACAAAGACTGGGGAGACCGGATGAACGAAATGGTCTTCATTGGTCAGGATTTAAACAGAGAACAGATGATAAAGGATCTGGAAAGATGTCTTCTGAAAGACAATGAGAAGTATATATTTGATCAGAATATATCATTTGAAGATCCTTTTCCTAAAAATATTTAATTATGAAAAACTCATCAAACCAGCCTTTCGATGCCATCATTATTGGCGGAAGTTACTCCGGATTATCTGCAGCAATGGCTTTAGGAAGGTCTTTAAGAAAAGTTCTGATTCTGGACAGCGGAAATCCCTGCAATGCACAGACACCTTTTTCGCATAATTTCATTACACAGGACGGAAAAAAGCCTGCTGAAATTTCCAAAACAGCCCTTGAACAGGTTCTGAAATACGAAACAGTAACCTTCCTTCAGCAAAAAGCAACAGAAGCGAAAAAAACAGATTTTGGGTTTGAAATAAAAACAGAAACGGAAATATTTTCATCCAAAAAAATCATTTTTGCTACAGGAATTCGGGATCTTTTTCCGGATATAAAAGGATTTAAAGAATGTTGGGGTATCTCTGTAATTCATTGCCCTTACTGTCACGGCTACGAATTCAGGAACCAGAAAACGGCAATTATGGCAAACGGTGAAAAAGGATTTCACCTTGCAGGGCTGGTAAGAAATCTTTCGCAGGATCTGATGTTACTGACGAACGGAAAGGCTGATTTCCCGGAAGAGCAAATGTTTGATTTAAAGAAAAACAATATTTCTATTGTGGAAGAAAAAGTAACGGAAATCGTTCATCGGGAAGGGAATCTTTCTGAAATTATTTTTGCGGACGGAACTTCTCTTCCGATGAACGTACTCTATGCACCTCCGGCTTTTGAACAGCACTCGGATATTGCTGCACAACTGAACTGCGAATATACGGAGACAGGACATATTAAAACCGATTCTTTTCAGAAAACAAGTGTTGACGGTGTTTTTGCGTGTGGAGATAATTCTTCGCCCATGCGCTCGATAGCTCACTCCGTTTATACAGGAAGTGTTTCGGGAAGTATGCTGAATCTTCAGCTTGTACAGGAAAATTTTTAAAAACGAAAAGAAACATCTACTATAAATTTATCTGAACTTTATTTAAACAAAAATTTAACGATTCCTTTTTATCAAACAGGTTAACGTTAAATTCATATAAATCAGAAAAATAAGCTTTAAATTAACATCAAAATACCAGCAATGAACAGACGGAAATTCCTGAGCGGTTCTGCTCTTTTAACAGGGGCATTCTCATTGAATCCATTCGATTTATTCGGAAAAAATTCTGAAGAAAAACTCAGCTTCAAAGGAAAAAAAGCAAAGAATATTATCTTCATGATCAGCGACGGAATGAGCAACGGAACACTTTCCATGGCAAATCTCTATTCCAAAAATATTTTGGGACGGGAAAGCAACTGGATGCATCTTTATCTGGAAAACAGAGTTTCGAGAGCTTTGATGGATACTGCTTCTGCAAGTTCTATCGTTACCGATTCTGCTGCAGCAAGTTCTTCTTTCGGGGGCGGATTCCGTGTAAACAACGGTTCTCTGAATGTAGGCGTGAACGGAGAACAATATCTTCCGATCTGGCAAAAATTTAAAAAGAAAGGTAAAAAAGCGGGATGCGTAACCACTGTTACCATTACCCATGCCACTCCCGCCGGATTTTGCATCAATTCTGCCAAAAGAAGCGCGGAGCCTGAAATCGCCGAGATGTATGCGGAACTGGGTTTTGATGTAATGATGGGAGGTGGTGATGAGTTTTTCAATGCTGAAAAAAGAAAAGATAAAAAAGATGTCTATTCTTCCTATAAAAATAAAGGATTCCAAATCCTGAAAAACCGATCGGATCTTCAAAATACGGATAAGAACAAACCTATACTGGGTGTTTTTACCACTGGTGCTCTTCCCTATTCCATCGACCGAAAAAATATGCCGGAGCTGCAAAAAACTACTCCGACTCTTGCTGAAATGGCTAAAACGGCCATCGATCATCTGAAAGATCATAAGGAGGGTTTTGTTTTACAGATAGAAGGCGGAAAGGTAGACTGGTCGGCTCACGCCAATGATGTGGCTGCGCTTATTCATGATCAGATTGCGTTTGATGAAACCATAAAAACAGTCATGGATTTTGCAGAAAAAGACGGAAACACTCTGGTTATCATAACGACAGACCACGGAAATGCCAATCCGGGAACCATTTACGGAGCAGATGCCACAAAAAATTTCGACAGCATTGCCAATTATCAGTTTACAAATGAATATCTGCTGAATACTATTCGTCCCGATTTTAATCTGCAGCAGGTGAAAGACTGGATATTTACAAACAACCGTTTTTCAGTGTCCGATGAAGAAGCGAATCATCTGCTTAATTTTTACAAAGGTCTGGAAAAAGACGAGGAAGGATTGTACAATTATAAAAAACTGCCTTATAAAGCATATTCCGAGATTCAGAAAAAACACAACAGCGTAGGATGGATCAGCATGGATCACAGTGGGGATTATGTGGAACTGGCAATGTACGGGCCCGGAAGCGAATTGCTGAAACCTTTTGTAAAGAATACAGATCTGCATTATCTGATGCTGAAAGCTGCCGAAGTGGAGAATAAATTTTAGGCGGTTGAAATATTGAATATTAAAAACTTACTTACATTTTTGTACGATAAAAAGCTTGCCGGAAATCATTTATAAAAGCTCACATTTATAAATTCAGTTTAAATTATTTGGGTAAGCCGGGAGGAACCAATCTTTGGGTTCTTGTACTCAGGGTAGCTAGAAATGCTTCTATCTGACTTATTTCTTTCTCGGTTAAATGTAAAGGTTTCAGCATCGCCGATTTTTTCGAAACCAACTGTACTCCATTGTGTACAGTTGCTCTTTTTTTAGGCGGCTCCGGATTTCCTCCATTGTAAAATGTCAATACATCTCTTAAAGTACCAAAAGCTCCGTTATGCATCCAGGGACCTGTTCTGGTGATCTCCCGCAAAGTAGGCACTCTGAATTTCCCTGCATCCGAAGGATCACCGGTTACTTTATATCTTCCCAAATCTTCCTGTCTGGATCCCAGAAGACCGGTTCCGTCATTCTCAAACTGATTATTGGAAAAATATCCTGAATTATGACAGTTCATGCATTGTCCTTTTGTCCTGAAAAGATGCATTCCGGCAACCTCGTCATCTGTAAAGGCGTCTGACTGACCATCAATAAATTTATCAAATTTTGTCTGAGGGCTTATTAATGTTCTCTCAAAAGTAGCTATTGCCATTGCAATCTTTTCTTTTGTAACGGTTTTGGTACCGAATGCTCTTTCAAAAAGCGATTCATATCCTTTAATTTTTGCGATCTTATCTGTTGCAATATCAATATGCTCATTCATTTCTTTCTGATCCTGTATGGGCATCTGAGACTGCTGTTCTATGCTTTCAGCTCTTCCGTCCCAGAATAATGATTTCGCAAATGCGATGTTCATAATGGTCATAGCGTTTCTGGTTCCCAACTGTCGGTCATGGCCAAAAGACTGTGTTTTGTTATCCGTCCATCCAAGTTCCGGATCATGACAGGAAGCACAGGCAATCTGGTTGGAACCGGAAAGTCTGGGATCATAAAAAAGTGTTTTTCCGAGGAGGACTTTTTCTTTAGAATAGGGATTATTTTCAGGAAACTTAACTTCAGGAAGGTGCCCGATTTCTGAAAAATGAGGAACAGCCAATTCATTAAGTTCGGGCTTCGGCCACGAAGAAGGATCTCCGGAGGAATACAGCTTTCTGATTTTGCTGATAAACGACTGATCCTGAGAAATATCTTTATGTATTGTAGTTTTACAATTATTAAGTAAGAAAATACTTACACATACAATTAACGTCCAACTCAATGCATTCTTCATTTTTTCCTGATAATTTTAAGCAAAATTAATGATTATAAACGGTGATGTTTCCACCTTCAGTTTAATTTTGCGTAGGTAATTTTAATGATATAAATCTTTTTAGATTTTTAATTTTAATTTTAAAAGCAGTTCTTTCCTGAATAAATAACGTTTAAAGTAACATTGAAAATTGATGAATTAAAATATTTCTTCTGTTTATTTTTATTAAAAGTCTGCTTAGCTTAAACTTTTATTTAACCTCAAAAGTCACAAAAGATCTACTATTTTTTTATTTAAAGCTGATCATTATAAATGAAAAAGCTCACAATAGTTTTTAAAAATCTTTGATTTTTATTCTTTTGAGCGCTTTGATTATTCTGGAAATTCGCTTTAAAATTATCTTTTGTCCCTTTTGCGGTTAATTCTGAAATTAGTTTAAACAAGTTTTCATCATGATTCTTACAGTCGCTGTAAAGTTCATCTTTTTTTTCCTGATATAAAAAATTTCGGACAACCGTTTCAACGTCTAACAGAATATGAGAAAGGCTCTTAAAAAAAAAAAACGGTTATTTAATATCCCGGATTCTGCTGCATAGCAGAATTAACACTTATTGTTGCCTGAGGAATAGGAGCTACAAATTTATTATTGGGATAGGCAGGATTACAGTTTAAGGATATACAGCCATCATTTCTCACAATATTTTTATGATTTCTCATCAGATCAAAGAAATACTGATTCTCAAAAATAAATTCTTTTCTTTTTTCTTCGAGAATGGCATCGAGAGAGATATTGGTAAGACTTGTGAGTCCTGCCCTGTTTCTTATGGTATTGATATCATTAAGTGCCTGTGTATTATTTCCTGCATGAAATGCTGCTTCTGCCCGAATAAAATAAGCCAGCGTGAGACGATAGATTAAACTACCGGTTTTTATTTTATATTTTCTTGTAAAGTGGTAAGGAAGAGATACCGATACTCCCGAAATCTTTGTTGCAAGATTTTTGGTTTCAAAAAGAGTTTTTCTTTTATCTGAAGAAGAAAATAGGTTGTAAACATCATGAGAAGCTACATAGCTGGATTTGCTTCCGGAACTTATAAAGTTATAGAGCTGTGAAGCAGGAAAATCATTATTACTGTCATTGGCAAGTTCAAAGATAGATTCCGACACAGCCCAATTATCCGCCATTTCGTTCCCTGGAGTAAGAGTGTATGAAGAATTTGTAATCAAATCATTACTGTAATTAATGGCTTTTTGCCAGTCTCCTTTCCAAAGGGCAATTTCTGAAGCTAACAGTTTAACCGCATTTGCGGTGAGAAAGTTTTTCTTTAATCCTGCCGGAATTGCTTTTTCGGACTGAAAAAGTGATAGAGCCTGCTCAACGTCATTTTCCAACAGAACAAATGTTTCTGCTGCGGTTTTTCTGGACGGATAGTCTACTCCCACTTTCAGCGGTTTTAAGTTGTAAACGATTCCGAGGTGAGAGGCATCTGCTGTGTAGCTGTAATTCTGAGCGTAATATTTATACAACTGAAAATGCGCAAAAGCTCTCAGTCCCAATGCTTCCGCTTTTATTTCGCTTATTTCAGAAAGGGTTGCATCTGTTAAATTGTCTGCATACTGCAGAATAAGATTCACATTATTAATAAGCTGATACATATTGCTGTAGAAATAGGCTAGATCACTTTCTGTCTTCTGATCATCAAACTGATATATATTGGAAACTTGGGAATCTATTGAAATATTCCCGGATGTAGCCGGAGAAAATTTAAAATTACCGGACAACAGGTCTCCGTAAGTAATAGCCGGTTCCAGAAAATAGGTGGATCTTAGCTGATAATAGGCTCCGTTTAAAGATTCGAGCATTCCGTTTTTTGTTCCAAGCTGTTCATTGATAGAAACACTCTCAACCGGTTCATTGTAGAGAAAATCTCTGCATGACGATAAACTGATTAAAAATATAATGGTAAAAATTGTTTTTTTCATAATGCTGATAATTAAAAATTAACTTTGAATCCAAAGCTGAATGTTCTCATTTCCGGATATAAATATCTGAACTCTCTGATGCCATTTCTTCCTTCCGGCGATTTTTGTCTGTACCAGTACAGCACATTGGTACAATCCATAAATATACTTGCAGATTTTATAAAACTTTTTTTAATGACATTAACAGGAAGCTGATAATTAAGGCTGATGTTCTGAAGTTTCACAAAGGTATTATCATAAATATATTTGCTGCTGTTGGCAATAGTTGCCTTGCTTGTAGGTTTATGATTCAGGGCATTATCTCCGGGATTTTTCCAATAATCAAGTGCATTTACACTCATGTTCCTGTTGAAAAGAATACTGTATTTATCTATCAGTTCCCCCTGTACCAAGACATCTCCTCCTATTTCAAAATTAACGAGAAAAGACAGGGTGAATCTTTTATAGCTTAAAGAATTACTGAAACCGCCGATAAAATCCGGTTGAGAATTTCCAATGATTGTATAAGTAGAAGAATCCGGCGTGAACTGATTGGCATCTTTCACTTCTCCGTTTACCAAAAACATATCCTGTCCGTTTGCCGGATTTATTCCGAGCCACTGATATCCCCAGATTGCCGATGTTGACGCTCCGATTTTTTGGGCTCTGGCTAGTGATGCACTGGAAAAGCTATCTTCCAAACCCAGCATATCCGTAACTTTATTTTCAACCTTTGAAATATTGAATGAAGTATTCCATCTGAAATTTTTGTTGGAGATCCAGTTTCCGCGCATAGAAATTTCAAACCCTTTGTTATACATTGCCGCACCGTTAATTTCTGCTGAAGAATATCCTGTCTCCAGCGGAACTTCTCTTGAAACAATGATATCTGAAAGATTATTCCGGAAAACCTCAACGGTAAAATCTACCTTTTTGAAAAAACTGAAGTCCAGACCCATATTCCATTTTTCATTTTTTTCCCACGAAAGAAGCCTGTTGGGAGGCGATGAAGATTCAGGATATGCATAATCGTAATCGTAAATAAATCCGTTTTGAGAAACTGTATAAAGCCCTGAAGAGCGGTAACTTCCTATTCTCGAATTTCCTGTGATTCCCCAAGATGCACGCAGCCTCAGGAAGCTGATGATATTATTGGACTTAAGAAAATTTTCATTCGATAAAACCCATGAGGTTCCTATTGCACCATTGGTAGAGGCATTGGTATCCGGACCAAAAGTGGAGCTTTCATCCCTTCTGATACTGGCAGAAAGAAAGTATTTTTTATCATAATCATAGTTAAGCTGTCCGAAAGTACTTCTCCCCGTATTTTGGCGCGTTAGCGAACTATAGGTGTATGTCTTTCCGATCATAGGTTCCTGATAAGTGGAGTAATCGGAAAAATTGCTTCCTATATGAGCTGTTTTAGAGTCTTTATTTTTTCTAAGTTCAAAACCTGCAATACCGTCAATATGATTTTTTCCTGCGAAGTTTTTCTCATAAGAAATGTGGGCACTCCAGTTCCAGTTAAAAGCATCTGAAATATACAAACGGCTTCTCCCATAATTATTATTTGAAATTCCGCTTTGGTTAAGTCCTGATTTCCAGTCGACATTATTTTTTTTGGATATATCCACTCCGAATAAACTGCTTATTTTTAGCCCTTTTGCCAGATCGTAACTGACATTAAGACTGGAAAGCAGAGAATTATTATCAACATTCAGTATATTCTGATTGGCTGCAGCAAAAGGATTGGGAACTCCGTTATTTCCGGAAAGTGCATAATCTCCGTTTGTCTGATATATCGCTCTGTCCGGAGCCAGTATAAAATTAAAATATGTATTGGGCTGCTGCTTAAAAAAATTGTTATAGGCAGCATAAAGATTTATCTTCAGCTTTTTGTAGTTAAATCCCAAAGAAGCGTCAATTCCTTTTTTTTCCAGCGAATTGAGAATTTTAGACTCATTGTTTTTTGAATAATCCAGCCCTACCCGATAATTAAAATATTTTCCTCCTCCACTGGCCGTAAAATTGGTTCGGAAAAAATCTCCGTTTCCATTCATTACCTCGAACCAGTCTACATCTGTTCCGTTCCAGACGTAGCTGCCTGTTCCGTTGGCACTGTTATTTTTATTGTAATCGCTGAACACCTGGGCGTACTGCTGCCCGTTGAGATATTTAATTTTATTGATGCTTTGGGAAACTCCGTATTGCGTACTGAATGTATAGGAAGGCTTTCCCTTCTTTCCCTTCTTGGTCGTAATAAGAATCACCCCATTAGCAGATTCTGCTCCATACAAAGCTACTGCAGCTGCATCTTTCAGGATATTGATGCTTTCAATATTATCTGAATTAAATCTTGCCAAAGGATTGATATTCATTTCAGCAATAGATCCTCCGTTAAAATACGAAGCATCAAACGCCATATCTTCTCTGATGATAATTCCGTCAACAATAATCAGCGGCTGTGTTGATGTACCGGTTAATCCGTTCAATGAAATGATACTTCCCAAACCACGGATATTGATGTTTACGGCTTTCCCCAATTCCGTATTATTAACAATCTGAACCCCGGGCGTAAGTCCCATAATCATTTTATCAATGCTTTCAAAAGGCTGAGTTGTTACAATATCTTTTTCGGTTAAACTCACGATAGATCCCACTACCTCTTCCTTTAACTTCTTTGTTCCGTAAGAGGATGTTACAATTACTTCTGTAATCATCTGGGTTTTTACGGAATCGTTATCAGCCTTAAGATCCTGAGCTTTTAAAGACGTCAGTCCACATATCAGTATAGCGCTTGCAATTTTTCTTTTCATCTGGGAGCCAAAGTGTAAACTAAATTTATTTAGAATTAATAAAATTAATATGCAAAAATAATTATTATTCTTTGAAAAGTTTTACACTTTACAATAAAAGAGCATGAAAATTATCATGTTTCATCTTAAGTCTCTTTATTTCAGAGCAGAATTATCTTGATTGAATGTACAAAAACTATGATTTAATTTTTAAATCTGAATACGCTAAAATCAAATTACTTGATAAAAGTGATGAGGCTATATTTTTAATTTTCTGATTTTTTAAATCAAAAAAAGGGCTGGAAAAATCCAACCCTCATCTTTAGTTTTTTTCTTTTAAGCTACCGTAACCCCGAAAAGGTGTCCGATTAAAGCGGTAATTCCCATTGCAACAGTTCCCCAGAAACAAATTCTGAGAACAGCGATTCCTATTTTTGACCCTCCTGTTCTTGCTGAAATAGCGCCCAGAATCATCAGAAATATAATAGAAAAGCCATATTGAAAATACACCATTTCCTTTAAGGGAGCCACCAGTGAAACGATAAACGGCAGTAACGCTCCCAAAGCAAAAGAACCGAATGACGCCAAAGCTGCCTGTAACGGTTTAGCCTGTGTAATTTCATTAATTCCAAGTTCATCGTGCGCGTGAGCTGCTAAAGCATCATGCGCTGTAAGTTCCGTAGCTACTTTTAAAGCTGTTTCTTTGCTTACGCCTCTTTTTTCATAAATTTTAGCCAGTTCCAGAAGTTCGACTTCCGGCATTTCTTCCAGTTCGCGTTTTTCGCGCAGGAGATCTGCTTTTTCGGTATCTTCCTGCGAACTTACCGATACATATTCTCCGGCAGCCATAGACATCGCTCCGGCAATCATTCCGGCGAGCGCGGCAAGAATGATGGTATTTCTTTCGGGTGTGGCTGCTGCAACACCAATAACGATACTTGTGGTTGATAACAATCCGTCATTCGCACCCAAAACCGCTGCACGAAGCCAGCCTACTCTGTTTACATAATGTTTTTCCAACTGATGATGCATACACTTTAGTTTTTAAGTTAAAAAAATGACTTGCTAATTATGTTAACAAGTCAAAATTAAACTGATTTTTTATTTAAACCTTAAATTTAACGAAATAATATCAGATTTCATCCCGATGGATTTTGTGTAATGTCCGTATCTTATTTCCAGCATATTCAGTCTTTCTACGCCAAATAAACCGTTCTTCGGACTGATTCTGATTCCCGCTCCGTAAAAATGGCTGTCGAATTTTGACAGATCGTAATTACTGGTGTAGAAATCGTCAAAAGCGGTATGCTGCTGATAAGGCGCAAAATATTTAGCCGCAGTCTGCGAATAGTAACGATAGAAAGGACTTACCGAAACAAACGGAGAAATCTTTAAAGGCGTTTCCAGACTGAAAGTATTGGATTTCAAGCCCCAATCGTCGGTGTAATACCGGTAATACGCTCTCAAAATCACCTTGTCTCCCAGGAAATAATTGGCTCTTACTCCCAAAGGAATTTTAAATCTTTTATCCGGCAAAGCTTCCTGATGAACCGATTTATCATTAAAGTAAACCCTGTGGAAAGGCAAACTTAAATATCCGGTCTGCTGAACTCCGTCCGCCAGAAATTCAACCTGAAAATTCTGATTGATGATCTGTGAGTACGCCAAAGATAAAGCAAAGGTATTTCTTCCGCTGGTTCCGTAGTTTTCGTGTTCGCCGCCTGTACTTCCGTTGGTTCTCAATTCAATTGGAGCAATTAGTTTTACCTGATCGAGATAGGCCTGAAATTTTGCTGTGAACTCTCCCATTCTGTTCGCTGTTTTTTGCGAAAACCCGATGTTTGCACCGTAAGATGCATAATCGAATTCGAAAGAGGTAGAAATACCCGCCATTAAAGTGGTTCCTTTTTCGGTATTTTCGCGGCTCCAGCTTAATGCCGGATAAATTCTGTTGTCTGCGTGGGAAGCCGATGAATTGGCTTTCAGATCAATCATATCCGAAGATGCGGAAGTATAATGATCGATCCCGACACTTACATTGAATTTATTTTTACGGTCTTTTTTATCGTATTTTACCATCGTTACATCAATCGTGTTGGAAACATCGGTCAGTTTTTCTGAACCGATTCCGCCTGTAACGGCAGAATTGTTTCCGTCCTGTTTGTAGTAACTAGAAACTAAATTAGCTTCATCAAAAGTCAGCTTTTTGGGCTGTTCGTTATTTGTGTTTTCCTGTGCTTTTGCATTAAAAATTCCGAAAAGAGCAACAACACTTATGATTATTTTTTTCATTGTAGATCACATTAAATTTTTACCATTCTCTTTTCTTAATTGCATCCGCAACCACCGCCCACTTTTCCGGCATTGGCTCCTGAAGAACCTTCTCTGTAAGACTGAAAGCTCAGTTCGGTCTTTTCAATTGTTCGGTTTCCGAGAACCATTTCGGCATCGTTGAGTTTATTTTTTTCGTATTCTTTTACGGTGGTACAGGAATTCAAAAACGGAATTGTCAATATCGAAAGAACTGCAACTGTTCTGTAATTTAAAGCGTTGAATCTTCGCAGCCCGGCTTGAACGGAGCTCTTTTTGTGAGGAACGAGCAAAAAAGCGGGAGTGGAAGACGGTGAAAGCTGCCCAAATAAATATCCGAAAAGCTTCTGACTGTTTTTTATAAGGTCTGTCATTTGTATTGATTTGTTTTTAAAGTTGATTTAATTACCTCACTCTGAATCAGATACTGTTTGTTTATTTAACTCAATTTTGTTCTGATAACAAAGCATTTTATTTTAAATTAATGTTTTGAGATGAATAAATTCTGTCCTCATCGTCGATGATGATACACTCCAGATGATTGATCTGGTTGATCATACCGAGCGCGGCATCGATTCCCATAATACTGACGGGAGTCGCCATTGCGTCGGCTATTTCTGCGTTGGGACAAAATACGGTAACACTTTTTACGCCCGAAACCGGCATTCCTGTTTTCGGATTGATGGTATGAGAATATTTTTTACCATTGATGACCACGAATTTCTCGTAATTTCCTGAAGTTGCAACTGCCATATCGGTGATATTCATATAAGAAAAAGGCTGTTTTGCATTGTCGGGATCGGCAATTCCTACAGTCCAGGGTTTTCCGTCCGCCTGATTTCCCCAAGTCGTTAAATCGCCCGAAGCGTTCACAATTCCGGAATGTACATTTCTTTCCTGAAGAATTCTTTTCGCCATTTCTGCGGCATATCCTTTCCCGATTCCTCCAAAACCGATGCGCATTCCTTTTTCTTTAAGGAAAACGGTCTGATTGTCACCATCGAGAATAACATTCTGATAATTAACGAGTTTCAGATGATCTTTTATTTTTTCAGGATTGGGAAGCTCTTTCATTTCACGGTCGAAATTCCAGAAACTTTTATCGATTCCGCCGTAAGAAATATCGAAGTAACCGTCTGTAATTCTGCTGATTCTCAAACTCCTTTCAATGAGGTCAAAAATCTCACGGTCTACTTGTACAGGTTTTATTCCTGCATTCCTGTTAATGAGATTGGTTTGACTATCATCGCTGAAGGTTGTCAGCAGTTTTTCTATCCTTCGGATTTCGGCAATAGCTGCATCAATGTGATCTTGTGCAAGTTTTTCATCATGACTTACAACGGTAATTTCAAAAGCGTTCCCCATCAGTTTCTGAGGTCTTTTGAATTCTCTAAGCATCTCTTTATCTGTTATTTTTGTTTTTCTCTGATTTCTCTGATTTCTTTACTGAAAGCCAGTGCATTTTCAGAAGGCAGTCCTTCCCAGCTTTTCAGAATTTTTCCTTCTGAATTTAATAAAAGGGTGTACGGAAACAAGCCTTTTTTATTGTATGCATCGGCAAGAGAAGCGTTTTCTTTTTTAAGATCGGCAGAAAGCTGATTTTTCTTATTTCTTGGGAAATCTGCATTGATGTAAACAATCACTTTATCGGATTCCAGTTTTTTGAAATCTTCTGTTTCGATGATATTTTTATGAAGTTTAATGCACGGAATACACCAGTCTGAACCGGAAAAATTAAGCAGAATAAGTTCTTTGTTTTCTGCAGCGGTTTTTTTTGCGCTTTCCAGTCTGTTTTGCGCGTGGAAACCAACGGATAATACAACCATAAGAATGGCTGATAATAATGTTTTCATTATTTTAAATTTTATAATGATTTTTTAGAATAAATGATGTGTTCTGATTATGATGCAATCAGATTGTAAATGGATTAAGAAAATGATTTCGGCGGTTCCCAGACTGATCCTGCGAATCCTTTGTAGCAGAAATCTTCGTCTTTTGAAGGAATTTTATGCGATTTCAGTGATCTGAAATTTTCCGTTTTTGTTTCAAAATAAAAACCCGGATTGATGGTAAAAAACAAATTCAGCGGTGCAGAATGAATTACAAACGGCAGTTTTCTGTCTTTACCGTAATCTCCGTCTTTTGCAGGATGATCGTAATGTGCTCTGAAAAACGCAATCAGTGGCATTTCCGGATTAAGCTGTTTATGTTCCCAGTAATGTTCCACCAGAGTAGGAATCTTCAAAAGCTGATACAGCTCGGTTGTAGAAACCAAGAACAGGGATAGTAACAATATGGAAATCAACTTTTTCACCTAATCAAAGGTATAAAATCTTCTGTTAAGAATGATTTTAAATTAATCTGAATTATAACGCTACAATGTTCAATAAATTGTTCACCTTTAGTTTATTGTTTAAACTAATTTCCGAATTATCCGCAATAGGCTCAAAAGATTATCATAATGCGATGATTAGATATTTAAATAAAACAGTTATTTAAAGTAAAATTTTAGAAAACTCGATGGAGTTTTATCTGTATAGAAATCATATTCGCAAGATATCCGGCGTTCCGTAGGAACGCTATCTTTAAACATTTATCGTATTACAGATATCAATCCTACGGATTGATTGTTACACTTATTCTTATTTCTACACAGATTGTGCTCCTACAGGAGCAAAGCTATTTTACTCTAAGCTGCTTCAAAATTTTACTTCATCTTTTTTTACTTTTGCGGTTAAATAAAAAGTTTAAACAGACTCTATATATTTAACTGACGATTAATTATATCAAATTACTTTAAACTGAATATTTTATTCTTCTTCCTCCGTATTTTTAAGCTTCATCAAAAGCGTGTATGCATTTTTGGTCACGATCTTTTTATTCTTAAAATCATCAGAATTGAGAATCTGGATAAAACCGTTTTCCGTTTCGCCTAAAGTCACCGGAGTCAATCGGTACGTCTGCTTTTTAACCTCAACAAACACAAAGTCTTTGCCTTCAAAATTCACGATGCTTTCTTCCGGAACCGCATTGGAAAAAGAGGTGCTGGTTTCAATTTCAGCATTCATATACATTCCCGGAACGAGACTGTGGTCGTATTTATCGAAATGACAGTGAACTTCCGCCAAACCGCCCTGACTGATATCTTTGCTGATGAGAAGGATTTCCCCATAATATTTTTTGTCTGGATCTGCATTCGTGTACGCTGCAAAACGCTGTCCTTTTTTCAGGTTTTCCAGATCCTTTTCGTACACTTTAAGATTCAGGTGAATGTCATCGGGATTAATAAGCTCAAAAAGTACATCCGAAGGATTTACATATTTCCCGATATTCACATTCACTTTGCTTACAAAACCATTGATTGAGCTGTACACAGGAACGCTTTTCGTAATGCTTCCTGATTTTAAAGATTCCGGATTGATATTGATGAGTCTGAGCTGCTGTGCCAGTGAATTCATTAAAATTCTCTGGCTGTTCATTTCAGACTGGGCGAGCTGCATGGCTTTATCACTGCTTGCCTGACTTTGGTTCAGGGTTTTCTGACGGTTGTAATCCAGTTCTGCAAAATGTGCTTTGGATCTTGCCATCAGATAATCCTGCTGAAGCTGAATGAATTGCGGATTTTCAATCACAGCAATCACCTGACCTCTGGAAACCGGCATTCCCGGAAGAAGATTGCTGGATTTCAGATAACCGCCAAGCGGAATGCTTACGGAAACCAGATTTTGAGGCGGAACATCGATCATTCCGTTTAATTTCAGGGTTGAAGCGATATTCTGTAACGAAAGTGTGGCTGTTTCTATCGGTGCATTTCTTAACTGTGCATCGGTTAAAGTCACTACATTTTCGTCTTTCGGGAGGCTCTTTTCTTGTTTGGGAGCTTCTTCTTTTTTACATTGAATGAATACAAAAAAGCTGATTAATAAGGTATATATTGAAATTGATTTCATTTTTTTACGGATTTAAAGTAAGGTATTCAAGTTCAATGGCACTTTGGTTAAGTTTCCAGACTGCATCGGTGTAATTGTTTTTAAGCTGTACCGCCTGATTTACGAGGATCACAAATTCGAGGTAATTGATTTCTCCGCCGATAAACTGTCTTTTTGCCGTTTCGGTAATGACGTCTGCATTTTTAAGGTCGGAACTTTCATATTTTGAAACAATTTCCAGATTCGACTGATAGATTTCTCTGGCTTTTTTAAGCTGATTCTGAAGGTTGAATTCAGTGTTTTTCAACTCACTTTCTGCAACAGACTGCGCAACTTTTGCAGCTTCAATTCTCGCTTTCTGACCTCCTGAAAATATCGGGAGCGAAACACCGACCTGCACCGAATGAAACTGAGGTGTTGCATTGTAGAGTTTATCATCCGGTCCTAATCCTTTAAAACTGTTCAGATTATACGCCAATTGCAGACCGGGAAGCATTTTTGCTTTTTCCAGTGCGATCTGTTCTGTGGAAATATTTTTCTGCTGTTCCCAGATTTTCAGCAATGGATGATCCGCCATTTTTTCATTTAAAGAATTGGCAAAAGATTTTGAATCTTCGGGAATGAAATCGGTTTCCGTATTCAAAAGCCACTGAAACTGGATCTTTAATACGGCTAATTCCTGCTGCAATTGTTTTAACTGAATTTCTATCGCCGATTTCTGGCTTGAAGCGGTTGTTTTTTCCAGAATATTGCTCTCCCCTGCTTTCAGTCTAAGATTCGCTTTGTCTGAAAAGTCGGTGTACAGTTTCAGGATTTCATTCAGCAGTTTTTCTTTTTCCTTCCAGTACAGAATGTTGTAAAAGGTAAGGCTGACTGCTTTTTTTAGTTCATATTCTTTCAGGGAAACATTCAGCAAAGATTTTTTCCATTCTTCGGTGTATACATTTTTCTGCTTTTTATACACTGTCGGAAAAGCAATGTTTTGGGAAACGCCAAATTTCATATCGTTGTACGCACTGTTGATTTGTCCGTAATCGAACGTTACACCAGCCTGCGGAATATCATTAGCCGATTTTATCAACGCTTTGGAATATTCCGATTTCAGCTTTTCGTTTTTAATATTTCTGTTGTTTTCCAGTGCGGTATTGATCGCAGTATGAAGATTGATTGGCGTTTGCGCCTTCAGTCCGAATCCTGCAAAGCTGAACAGCAAAATCAATACAGCCGTTATATTTTTATGATTATTTTTCATATGTAGATATTTATTGTTTTTTAAAGGTCATATGTAATCGCGTTTTCTTCATAGGCGTTTGCGCTTTCCAAATGATGGCGATTTCATTTTAAATCCTTTTTCAATGGTTACATAAAGAAGCGGCAGTACAAAAAGGGTAAGAAAGGTTGCAACGAGCAGACCTCCGATCACCACGGTTGCCAACGGACGCTGAACTTCTGCTCCGGCTCCGTTGCTTAATGCCATCGGAATAAATCCCAGAGATGCCACGAAAGCCGTCATCAGAACCGGACGAAGTCTGGACTCCCCGCCATCAATCACGATTCTCACAATATTCCTGATTCCGCTTTTGTATAATCTGTTGAATTCTGATATGAGAACGATTCCGTTGAGAACTGCCACTCCGAAAAGGGCGATGAATCCAACGCCTGCACTGATGCTGAAAGGCATTCCTCTCAAAGCGAGAAGAAATACGCCGCCAATAATTGACAGTGGAATTGCGGTATAAATCAGCAGACTTTCTTTCACCGAGCCGAATGCTAAGAACAACATCACAAAAATAAGCGCCAAAGCAACCGGAACGGCAATCATCAGACGTTGTTTTGCATTGTTCAGGTTTTCAAAAGAACCTCCGTAAGTCATATAATAACCTGTCGGAAGTTTTATCTCTTTGTTTACTTTAGTCTGAAGTTCCTCCACGATGCTCTGAACGTCTCTTCCTTTGATGTTAAATCCAACGACAATTCTGCGTTGTGCATTTTCTCTCTGGATTTGGTTGGGTCCGTTTTTTACTTCAACTTTTGCAAGCTGGGAAAGCGGAATCTGGTTACCAAACGGAGTCGGAACGAGCAGATTTTTAATATCATCCACATTTTTACGAACTTTGGAATCGAGACGAACGACCATATCAAAACGTTTTTCGCCTTCGAAAACGAGACCTGTACTCTGCCCTGCGAATGCAGCATTCACAATCCGGTTAATATCGGAAATGGATAAATGATATTGTGCAATAACAGGACGGTTGTATTCTATGGTTACCTGCGGCATTCCTGCAATCGGTTCGATGTAAAGATTCTGGGCTCCGTCTACGGTTTCAATAATTTTACCGAGTTTTTGAGCATTTTGGGAAAGAACGTCCAGATCATCTCCGAAAATCTTCACCACGACATCCTGTCTTGCTCCCGTCATCAGTTCATTGAAACGCATCTGCACCGGAAACTGGAAACTTACCGTTACTCCGGGAACGTCCTGCAGTTCTTTGGTCATTTTTTCTGCCAGTTCCGGGAATGTGGATGCGGAAGTCCATTCTTTTTTATCTTTCAGAATCACCATTAAATCGGCTGCATCCATCGGCATCGGATCTGTAGGAACTTCGCCGCTTCCGATTTTTGTCACGACTTTCTGTACTTCGGGAAATCTTGATTTCAGGATGTGAGCTGCCTTCTGTGTACTTTCAATGGTTGTATTCAGATTGCTTCCCGGCAAAACTCTGGTTTCTACCGCAAAATCTCCTTCTTCAAGGGAAGGAATAAATTCCCCTCCCATTCTGCTGAGAATGAAAATTGCCAAGACAAAAAGTACTGCTACGATGGAGAATACCATTTTCGGAACTCTTAAGATTTTAAGCAGTGTTTTCAGATAGATTTTCTCTACTTTTTTCATCATCCGGTCGGATAAACTCGGTTTTGATCTTCTTTTTCTCAACAGCAAAGAGCTCATCATCGGAATGTAAGTCAATGACAATAAAAATGCACCTAATAAAGCGAAAGCGACAGTTTGTGCCATCGGTTTGAACATTTTCCCCTCAATTCCCTGTAAGGTAAGAATCGGAAGATAAACAATCAGGATGATGATCTGACCGAAGACTGCGCTGTTCATCATTTTTCCGGCAGAATCGGTAACAATAGTGTCCATTTCTTCTTTTCCAACGGAGAATATTTTTTTGAATTTTGAATTATGACTGAACTGATGCAGGACGGATTCTACAATAATCACCGCACCATCGATAATTAACCCAAAATCTAATGCACCTAAACTCATCAGGTTTCCGCTGACTCCAAAAAGATTCATCATACAGATGGCAAAAAGCATAGCGAGAGGAATTACGGAAGCCACAAGCAATCCTGCGCGTACATTTCCGAGGAACAGAACCAGTACAAAAACAACAATCAATGCGCCTTCTGTAAGATTTTTCTCTACGGTTCCGATGGCGTTGTTTACCATTTTGGTACGATCGAGGAACGGTTCTATTACTACTCCTTTCGGAAGGGTTTTCTGGATCTGAGCGATTTTTTCTTTTACATTTTTAATAACCTGATTGCTGTTTTCGCCTTTCAGCATCATCACCACTGCTCCGGAAACTTCACCCTGATCGTTGAACGTCATTGCACCGTATCTTGTGGCAAAGCTGGTTTTCACGTCTGCCACATCTCTTATAAACAATGGAATTTCATTGGTTTTGGAAGCAATTGCTATATTTTTTATGTCTTCAATATTTCCGATCAGACCTTCGCTCCGGATGTATAAAACAGTGGGACCTTTTTCAATATAAGCTCCTCCTGTGTTCTGGTTATTGGTGTTTAAAGCATCAAAAACATCGTTAATGGTGATTCCGTAAGCGTTTAATCTGTCAGGATTTACGGCAATTTCGTACTGCTTTAATTTTCCTCCGAAACTGCTGACTTCGGCAACGCCTTTTACACCGAGAAGCTGTCTTCTCACGATCCAGTCCTGAATGGTGCGAAGTTCTGTAATGTCGTATTTTTTCTCGTAGCCTTTTTCGGGACGGATCACGTACTGGAAAATTTCGCCTAAACCTGTGGAAATAGGACCTAATTCGGGAGTTCCGATTCCCTGCGGAATCTGGCTCTGAACCTGCTGCAGCCTTTCTGCAACCTGCTGTCTTGCCCAGTAAATATCTACATCATCCTCAAAGACGATGGTAACGAGCGATAACCCGAACCGTGAAAAACTGCGGATTTCTTTTAATCCTGAAATATTATTGTTCGCCTGCTCTATTGGAAATGTCACGAGTCTTTCGATGTCTGTTGCTCCAAATGAAGGAGCAATGGTGATGACCTGAACCTGATTGTTGGTGATATCGGGAACGGCATCGATCGGAAGTTTAGTGACCTGATAGGAACCAATGCCTATCAATCCCAAAATCAACAGCGCAATGATGAGTTTGTTCTTTACAGAAAACTCAATGATTTTTGTAAGCATAATGTTTTGTTGAGCTTATTAGCAGATGATAGATGATAGATAATTGATAATTGATAATAGATGATAGATAAATGGTTTACAGATAAATATCTCTATTTTAATTTACTATTCTAGCAAATGCTTATGAATAAATAATAATGGTCTGATACCAATTAATGCCTGTTTTAATCACTGAAATTTATACTTTTTGCAGCCCGAAGTGCCTCATTCTTTTACCTTTAATTTTTGAATCGGCGAATCTCGTTCCTCGATTTGAGTGGAGCTCTTCGTTGGAACAAAAAAGCGGGAATCCTTCGACAAGCTCAGGATAAACTTCTGGCGGATTAAGCTGCCCAAATAAAAACGTGTATAAAATTTACCAATAAGTATCAGAAATCTCCCAAAGTAATATTTGAGAGGAATTCAGAAAAAAATCAACAAGATTTCGGCGGCTGCCAAATGGAATTGAGAATATCTTTATTGTAAAAGATGCTTTTGTAAAAAGTCTGTTTGGACTTAATAATCGGGTTGGATTCTTTGTCGGACAACTGAAACGTAAAGGGTGTCGCAGGTGTACATACGATGATAAGATGCGCTGCGTGCGAAACAAACGGTAACTGCTGATCTTTGGTGTAATCTGAATCTTTTACCGGATTATCGTAATGGATTTTGAAGAATGAACCAATGGTGAGTTTCGGATTCTCCTGTTTGTGTTCCAAATAATGTTCAATAAGAACCGGAATTTTCAAAAACTGATAGAGCTCGGTTGTAGAAACCAAGTATAAACTAAGCAATAGTATTGAGATCAGTTTTTTCACTTCTGCAAAATTATAAAATGTTTCGTTAAGAATGGTTTTAAATTATGAGATTATTCGTTATTAATGATCATGCTAATTTTGACGCAAAAGCTCGCAAAGGTTTTGTTAAATACGAACTGTTTTTAAGTTCGCAAAGATGCTTCGACAAGCTCAGCATAAACTATTCACTCAGCAAAGAACTCAAAGCTTTTTCAATTTGGCAAATTACGGACAATCGTTAAGATTTTAATGTTTTATAAAAGTTAATAAGCGTAGTGAGAAAAGAATACAACAGTTTTAAAAAAATCTTCGATTTTTATTCTTTTGAAAGCTTTGATTATTTTATTAATAGATTTATGATTGTCTTTTGCGGCTAATTCCGAAATAGTTTAACCAGTATTATATTTTTAAGGATTATTCTTTCAAAAGCGTTTCAATTTCCTGATAGAAAGAGGCTTTGCTGTAATCTGCCATTCCGGAATGATGCATTCTTATCTTCCCTGTCTTATCTAAAATAACGGTTGTAGGAAGGGAGCCTCTGTATAATTCTTTGGGAATACTGCTGTCTGGAACCAGAAAAGGAATGCTGAATTTTTCTTTTTGCAGATATTTTTTACCCAAAATTATTTCATCATCAAGATTTACCGTAAGAAACACCAGATTTTGGTTTGTTTTATAAGCATCATAAAATTTCTGAACGGAGGGAAATTCTGCGCGGCATGGAGGACACCAAGATGCCCAGAAATTAATGAAGACTACTTTTCCTCTGAGCTGAGAAGTTTCGGTTATTTCTCCGTTTTCATTTTTCACACTGAAATTCGGCGGTAGAAGTGAAGATTCTTCTGTTTTTTCTTCTATTTTTGAATTGAATAATCCGGTGGAAATCATCTGTCTCATCACCCATGCTTTTGCATCGGGACTTCCCCATAAAAGGATGAGTACAGCAATCATAATCACTGTACTCCAGTTTTTTCTGATCCACAGAAGAGGTTTATCCATGATTTATTGTGTAATCTGTTTTCTTACCTCATCTTCGGTGACCAATCCCAGATTATCCCAAACAATTTTATCGTTTTTATAGAGTTTGAGCACAGGAAGCGCAGAAACGCCGAGTTCTTTACAGAGTTCTGTGTTTTCATCAACATTGATTCTTACGATCTTTACTTTATCCGGCATTTCGGCAGCCATTTTTTTAAGGAAAGGTTCCATTTTTTTGCACGGAGCGCACCATTCTGCATAGAAGTCTACCAAAACGGGCGTTTTGCTTTTCAACAAATCATTGTATTGTGTATGAGTGATTCCTTTTGCGGTTGAAGTTTTGATCTCGGGAAGATCTGCGTTTCTCCATTTCATCATTCCGCCCTGCATTTCGTAGACGTTTTTATAGCCTAATTCTCTTAGTTTTGCGGCTGCAGCAGTACTTCTCGGTCCGCTCATACAGTAAACGAAAACAGGTTTATTTTTATCTAAAGCGGCTGCTTTTTCCACAAAATCACCTGCATTCCAGTCGATATTCATTGCATTTTTCAGATGTCCGTTTTTAAATTCTCCGGAGGTTCTTACGTCCACTAACTGTGCGTCTTTGGTTTTATCGAGTTTATGAGAAAATTCTGTTGCAGGAAGTACATTACCTGTTACACTTTGTGCTTTTCCGCATCCTGTAATGACTACTAAAAATAATGCAATGATGATGTTTCTGTACATTTTAGATGTTTTGTTTTATTAATTTTTCCAATTCCTCTGCCTGAAATACTCCGGACTGTTTCCACTTCACTTCTCCGTTTTTGAAGATCATTAAAGTAGGAACGCTTCTGATTCCGAATTGTGCGGCAACTGCCTGATTTTTATCGATATCTATTTTGATGATATTTGCCGAATCTCCGATTGCTTTTTTAAGATCCTTAAGAATGGGAGCCTGCATTTTGCACGGACCGCACCATTCTGCGAAAAAGTCTACCAAAACGGGTTTGTCCTGACTGATGATTTCCTGAAATTTGTTCATATTCTATTTTGTTTATTAATGGTTTTATTTGATTTCTTCATATTCAATTTCATCATTGATCTGCTTAGGATTTTTGGCGGAAACCGAACAGCTTCCTCCTGAACAGCATCCGATATTCAGCAATGGCATCACTGTAAAAATCACTCCTGTAATAATCAGAAACCACATTCCTGATTTTACCGCTTCAATGGTGAGGAATATTCCCATTGCCAATCGCAGAAGTCTTACAAAGTTCCAGTTTTTAAATAGATTGTGAAACATTTTTTGATTTTTTATTTTACCGTAGATTTGCTTTCGGCTGAAAATCAATCTATATTTTTGATTTTCTGCATCGTTTTTACTACATTTTCTAAGCTTCCGCCATTTACCACATTTGAAATACCGTTTTTTTCCAGTGTTCCTTTTGCCATGGCACTTCTGTTTCCGCTTCTGCAGAATACAATGATCTCGCTTTTGTTTTTAAACTTTGAAATCTGATTTCTAATTTCGTTCAGTGGAATATTCTGTGCGCCTTTTACACTTCCTGAAGCGAATTCGGAAGGAGTTCTCACATCAACCAGAAAAGAATTGTTTTCCAATGCATTTTCCAGTGCGGAGTTATCTTTTTTGCTAAATAATATTGATAATAAGTTCATTCGTACAATATTTACAAGGACAAATTTCAGGATTAAAAAACTGTTTTACTGCTACTTTTGTTACATAAGTATTTTTCTAAATTACTCTGATAAAAGATTTACGAAAAAAAGCCACAGATTCCGAAGAACCGTGGCCTGAAAAATAGATTTTAGAGAAGATTATATGATGATAGAATTATGCAGTTACTTCAATTGCCTGCTCTTTCTTTTTAAATTTCTGAAAAAGGAAGATATTCCAGAGAATCATCTCATAACCGTAAACCGTATCTTCAATCGGGATGGTTAAGATCCTGATTCCCAGAAAATGTTCCGGATTATAATTTACGATGGGAGAATCCAGTCCTGTACCGGTAAGAATTCCGTTGACACTTAAAAAACCGGGCATTAAAATCAAATAAATAAAAGAGGCTTTGCCAATCCATCTTGCGTTTAGTATGAAATACAGTACAAACATACTGATCGCCGTCGTTAAGCACGTCATAAACGGATAGATTCTGTCTCTACAGTACAATGCGAGAATAATTAAAGTAACGATAGAAAAAATAACAAATATTTTCTCCATCTCCGGTTTCCAGTCGAGCTTAAAAAATTTATTGAGACAGAAATAGGTGAACATGCAGGAGAAAGGGATACAGAAGAAAAAAAGTATTTCTTCTATCGGCAGATTAACAATTCTGAGTCCTATAAGATATTTATCGTTAAACCACCACACTCCTATTTTGGTAAACCAGATGTCCCAAATTATAAAAAACAGGGCTACAATAGAGGAAGCAAGAATAAATGCTTTGAAATGTCTGTTGAATTTTATCTTATGATGAAAGGAAAAAATGAAGCAGACAATAATTGTAAAAAAATTAACTAACAGATAGGTATATTGCTGCATTTTCAGGTGGTTTGTTTTTTAAAATACATTTTGAAATACTTTATCGGAACCCAAAGAAATCCAAAACACTCCCCTCTTTCTTTTCCTGTATGTTTATGATGCTGCTTGTGCGCTCTTCTGATCGCCAGAAGATAAGGATTCTGCGTATTTCGAAGAACTTTAAAACGCTGATGAATAAAAATATCATGGACGAAAAAGTAAGCCATTCCGTACAATGCAATTCCGACTCCGATGTAAAACCAGTGGTTAAAATTCTGCATGGTTCCGTAATACATCAGAATAATCGTAGGAACAGCAAAAATAACGAAGAAATAATCGTTTTTTTCCAATGGTCCGTCGTTGCTATGATCATGATGATCTTTGTGCAGTGACCACAGAAAACCGTGCATCACATATTTATGGATAATCCACGTCATTCCTTCCATAATGAAGAATGTGGCAGCTACAATTAGAAAATTCATTATTTGGCTGTATTTTTATTAAACATCTCTTCCAAAATTTTATATCTGTACGTGAAAATATCTTCCACTTTTTTCTTTACCAGAACAGTGTGTGCAATTTCTCCCAAAAATCCTAAAGGCAGTTCGTAATCCACCGTATCTTTCATGAAAATACCATTTTCATTGGGAATAAACTCGTGATGATGATGCCAGAGTTTGTAAGGCCCCTGTTCCTGAAAATCGGTAAAACTTTTCTGATAATCTACCTGAATAATTTTCGTTCTCCACTTCATTTTTATTCCGAACAAAGGAGAAACGTAATAATCGATGTTCATTCCTTCGTAGATTTCGTCGTTTTCCATTTTGGTACGGACAACAAAGTTCATTTCTTTCGGCGTTATTTTGGAAAGATTATTTGCCGAAGAAAAAAATTTCCATGCCGTTTCTATATCACAATTCAACTGCTGTTCTCTGTATAGTCTGTGTTTCATTATTCAAGGGTGTAAAGTAAATATATCTACAAAAAAGAAGTTTTATATTGTACATAACTGCTCATCATCAGCGAAAGTTTTTTTCCGTTGGAAATTCTTATTCTCTGATTGATAATTTTGGTTGCGGATGTTTTTTTAATCTTTCTGAAAAGCGAAATGTAATATCTATACGCCAGATAAACACCGAATCTTGAGGATGGAGGTAATTTTCTGATTCCTTCCAGCGCAATTTTGAACTCTTCTTCAATTTCTTTTTCAATCTGAGCTTTTACTGCATTATCAAAGTATGAAATATCAACATTTGGGAAGTAAGAACGTCCTAAGATCTGATAATCATCTTTCATGTCGCGAAGGAAATTCACTTTCTGAAAAGCCGATCCTAAAGTCATGGCATATGGTTTCAGCCTTTCAAATTCATCAATATTCCCTTCTGTAAAAATATGAAGACACATTAATCCTACCACTTCCGCAGAACCCAGAATATATTCTTTGTATAAATCTGAATTATAATCAATTTTCTGAAGATCCATTTCCATACTTTTCAGAAACTGATGAATCAGCGCATGATCGATTTTATATTGATGAACGGTTTCCTGAAAAGAATGAAGCACCGGATTCAGGGAAATTTTATCTTCCAAAGCACAGAATGTCTCTTCTTTATATTTTGAAAGAAGTTTCTGCTTATCGTGATCGTGAAAACTGTCTACGATTTCGTCGGCAAGACGAACGTAACCGTAAATGGCGTAGATCGGGTTTCGTATTTTCGGAGAAAGCGCCATAATTCCTAAAGAAAAGCTGGTGCTGTACTGTCTGGTCGTTTCCCTGCTGATTTTGTAAGACAGGTCATCAAAAAGTTTTTTCATAGTTAATTCAATTTAATTGCTTCTCTGGCGACTATTTTACCTGATATAATGGACGGAGGAACACCGGGTCCCGGAACCGTTAGCTGACCTGTATAAAGAAGGTTTTTAACTTTTCTGTTTTTTACAGAAGGTTTTAAAACTGCAGTTTGTGATAAGGTGTTGGCAAGACCATACGCATTGCCTTTGTATGCATTATAATCTTTTTTAAAATCTTCTACACAATAGCTTCTTTTGTACTCTAATTTAGCAATAAGATCTGAAGTTCCGGTATGTTTTTCCAGTCTTGAGATCATTTCAAGGAAATATTTTTCTCTCATCTCTTCAGAATCTTCAATTCCCGGTGCAACAGGCATCAAAAGAAATACATTTTCTCCGTTTTCCGGTGCTGTATCTTTATCTGTTTTTGAAGGGCAGCAAGCATAGAACAATGGTTTGGTAGGCCATTTTTTATCTTCATAAATTTCGTTCGTATGAAGTTCAAGATCGTTTTCAAAAAATAAAGTGTGGTGCGTAAGATTGGGGATCTTTTCGTTAAAACCTAAATAATAGATAAGACATGAAGGAGCAAATACTCTCTTTTCCCAATATTTTTCGTCATAATTTCTGTGAGATTCCGGAAGTAAAGTTTCGGTATGCTGATAATCTGATGAAGCTATGACTGTATCGAATCTAAATTCCTCACCGTTTATTTTCAGACCGACCGCTCTATTGTTTTCAAGAATAATTTTCTCGACGTTGGAATTAAAATGAAAATGCACTCCGTTTTCGGAAGCGATCTGCATCATTGCTTGTGTAACTTTTGCAAAACCGCCCATCGGATACCATGTTCCCAATTTGTAGCCTCCGTAATTCATTAAACTGTAAAGAGCCGGAATATCTTTTGGTGCTGCTCCTAAAAAGATTACCGGAAATTCCATGAGCATGATAAGCTTAGGATTTTTGAAATATTTTCTTACAAAACGCTGAAAATTAGTCAGTAAATCTAATTTTAAAGCACTTTTTGCAATTTTAGGAGAAACAAATTCAAACCATGAATGGCAGGGTTTATTGACAAAGTCTTTCATGCCAACTTCATATTTGTACTGTGCGTCGTTCATAAACTCGTCAAGCTGCTTTCCTGCTCCTTTTTCAATACTTTCAAAAAGGTTTTTCATCTCTTCATAGCTTTCCGGAATTCCCATCACTCCGTCTGAAAATACCATTTCAAACTGAGGATTTAAAGAAATAAGGTCATAAAAATCCGAAGATTTTCTTCCGAAATCGTTGAAAAAAGCTTCGATAATATCGGGCATCCAATACCAGCTTGGTCCCATATCAAATACGTAACCATTATCCGTTGTAAATTGTCTGGCTCTTCCTCCCACTCCACTATTTTTTTCGAAAACATGAACTTCGTATCCGTCTTTGGATAAATAGGAAGCCGCCGACAAGCCGGAAAATCCTGAACCGATAATTGCTACTTTTTTGCTCATAGTTTTAGTTTTTGAATGTGTATTCCTGATAAACCGTATTAATAAGATCCTTGCTATCAATATTTCTGGAAAATATCGGATGATGAAAACGATCAAGTTTGTTCAGAATACGTATAAGTTCCATTTTTTCTGTATGATTTAGGTTTCCTGCAACAATATTTGTAGCAGTACGGATCTTCTCCATTTGTTTTTCCAAAGCTAGTCTCCCTTTTTCTGAAATGCTGATGTACTTACTTCGCTTATCGTCATCAGATTCGGTCTGCTCGATCCATCCCTGTTTTAATAATCTTGTAATAATGAGCATTCCCGCAGGTTTTTCCTGAATATTTTTTTTAATCAGCTCAGTTTTGGTCATTCTTCCAAAAGCTCTCAGATTAATCAGATATATAAATTCTTCCTGCGTAGAAAATTCGGAATCGGCAATTGCAGATTTAGAATAAGTTTTTGCATATCTGTTGAGATGAACCAAAAGTGTATTAATAGCACTTTCAGGACTTCTTCCATTCTCTTTTCCTTCCCAGTAGGGTTCTGTGTCCTTATTCTTATTTTCAGAAGATTCTTTGTCGTGTATCCAGGCTTTAAATCCTTTAACATCTTTAGAATATAAATTTCCGGAATTTTCTGTTTCAAATTCTTCTAATAATCCTATTATGTCTTTAATCAAAGAATATTCCATTTTGTAAAAATTAGTATACAAATATACTATTTAATTTAAAGTAATAAATATTTATACACTTAAATATTTTTTATTACCTTTAAAAATTATAAGATCTGGGTATGAAAAATGATTCTGATGCGGAAAAAACAGTTTCTGTTGACTCTAAAAAGTATATTAATGATTATCTGCATTCCTGTGTAAAAAAGGAATTCGGACTTGAAATCTTTTTCGGCGAAGAATACGAAATAATGCAGAACATTGTTTCCAATAAGTCTATGATCGTCCCTACATTTTCCGATTCCATTATAGAAAATCCCAAACTTCATGCTTTTCTGAAAGCACATATTGCGCATCTTAATAAAGAAATGTTTGCTTCTGAGATTTCATAGAAACAACTGATAAAACAAAATTATGAAGGCGTTCTGAGAATTTCAGAATGCTTTTTTATTTCCAATCTCAAAATTCCCGATGTAAAACATCTCAATTCTGCATTGTTTATAATCTGGAAAACAGTTCAGAAAAACTCCAATTCAATTTTTCAAAAAGACAAAACAAAGCAGAAATACAAAATCTTAATTATGTTAATTTTAAAAAAATAAACAATTAAAAATCAATACTTTAAAATAAAATAGATACACAATAGATAGGCTGTTTTTGTGTTTAAACAGGTTTGTTTGCGTTCCTTTGAACCAGAAAACATAATCAGTTCCAATTGTCCCATTTTATTTATCCATCTGCAAAAAACTTTTTTCATTTTAAAAAAGTTTTTACTGTTTTTATAGTACTGTTTGTTCAGTTCTGTCCTTCTCAGATTTTCGTATCAGAAGGAACATATATTTATGCAGAAAAAGAATCATTATTCGACTCAGTTATAACAACTGTTCCGATAGATCAAAAATTATCTGTTAAAATTTTGTCTGAAAAAAACAGTAAAAAAAGTCTCAGGGAAAGAAGAACAAAACATAAAAGTATTTCAGGAAAATATGATTCGGCAAATAAAAGTACAGCTGGAAAAAAAATAGAAAAGAAAGAATCTACCGAGGTAAATTTTAAAGATTTCCCCAATACAAACAATAACTTTCAAACCATTAAGAGGCAAAATTACGCTTTAACATCTACACAGGTTTTTAAAGTTATAGACATAGATGTAACAAAATATATTGTAAACCAAGATTATGATTACAGTGAAGTAAAAATTTTAAACTCAAAAATTTTTCATTTTTTCTCACAACCAGCCAACGTATGTTTTTCTGTAAGACCTCCTCCTGTTCTTTCAATATAAATGAAAAACAATTTGATGAAATATTTTGGTGACTATAACCAATAAATAAAATTTTTAAAATAATGAAATTCTTTACAATTTTTTATAGAAAACATCAAAAATTCAGCTTTGCTTTATTTTTGATGTTATTGCTTTTAAGCAACATAAACAGCCTGAAAGCAGCGACTTATGATGTAAATAACAATGGAGACGGAACTGGTTCCTCAACAGTAAGAACCTTAAGATACTGCATTACACAAGCTAATTCGAATCCCGGAGCTGATATCATTACTTTTAGTGGATTAGGAACCGGGACTCATACAATTACTTTAACATCATCTCTACCTGATATTACAGGGCAAGTAAGTATTCGAGGATATACGGCAGCCTCTGCAGTTCAAGGTCCTTTAGGACCATCAAGCAGTCGCAGTATCAGAATTCAGATTAATGGAAATGATATTACCTCCCATATGTTTGCTTTTGTTGGCGGATCAGACGGATCTTCCATCAGTGGTTTGGCAATGTATAATACCAAAGGAGTTTGTATTTTCGTACCGGCGAGTATTAACGGATTGCATATTTGGGGAAACTATTTTGGATTGCTTGGAAACGGCAGTGTTAGTACTACTCCAGCCGACACCAGATTAGAATCATCAGCTCTGTTCATTGGCTCGACTTCTGCAGCTGCAAATATTTCAAATCTAGTTATCGGAACTAACGGTGATGGAGGATCAAATGGTGGTACAAATGATGTTAATGAAGGCAATGTTATTGCCAATACTTATCGTGATGCGGTTGCCGGCGGTAGTGTTAACGGAATATTTTTTTATGGAGATGTGGGTTTAATATTAAACAACAGCAAAGTATCAGGTAACTATTTCGGACTTTTGCCAGATGGCACAACAGTTTCGCCAATCGGACAAAACGTACCTGCTGCTGAAGGAATGCCAATATCATTTATCGGAACAACTGGAACTAATGTTGTAATTGGAACTGATGCTAACGGAATCTCTGATGAAGCGGAAAGAAATATTATTTCAGGAGGTACTAATTATGGTATTGCTATAGAAAGTGGAAGCGGAATCAACATCGCAGGTAACTATATAGGAACCGATTATATAGGTACTGTGGCAAAACCAAATGCTACTAGAGATGGTTTTTATCCCGCAATTAATATTCAGCAAAGAGCAGGATTATTTGCACCTAATAATATTGTTATAGGTTTTGACGACAGAATTCATACTGCTGTTGACGCGCCTTTTGTAAGAAATGTAATTTCTGGTAATGGTGGCAGAGCTGTTGTTGCTGCTACTCTTGCAGGTGCAACTTTAGCTACAAGGACAAATAATATTGTCGTCGCAGGTAATTATATAGGAGTTGATGCCACAGGAAATACAGCATTACCAAACGGAACATATAGTACAGCACTAACTTTTAGTACCGGAGCCGGAGTAAGCTTAAACAGTGTTACAAATTGTAGGATAGGAACCGACAGTGATGGTGTTGAAGATGCGTCCGAACGAAATATAATTTCCGGAAATCTTAACGGAGCCGGAGTTTACTTAGCATCCAATAACTTTGCGGTAAGTAATAATATTGTTGCCGGAAATTATATAGGTGTAGGAGCAAACGGAACAACCGCTTTAGGAAACGGAAATGCAGGAGTGTATGTAAACTCAAATGGAAATGGTGCTAACAATAATATTATAGGATCTAATGATGATAACACAAGGGATGATATTGAAGCTAATATTATTGCCAATAATGGATATAAATCCGGAGCAACGATACGTGGCGGTGTGATAATTACCAATAGCAGTAGTGTCGCTGCCAATGCATCCAACAACAACAGGATTTCGAGAAATGTTTTTTATAATAATACGAGATTACCTATAGATCTGGCAAGTTGGAACGGAACCGCTAATGACTATGGAGTATCGCCCAATGATGGGGTGACAACAGCCAATCAGCCTAATTTATTACTGGATTATCCTGTAATTACTGGTTATAGCATTACATCTGCTACAACTCTAGATGTTTCAGGATACATAAGCATTTGTAATGGAAATGAGTCTACAGCAGGAGCTATCATTGCAGGAAATAAAACCATTCAGTTTTATAAAGTTGCTGATGATGGCGACCAAAACGGAGCCATTACAGCTGGAGTCTGTACCAGAGTAACCAGTCACGGTGAGGGAATTCAATATTTAGGAAGCATTACAGGAGTAGCAAATGCTTTTAGCAATCAGACGGTAACGTTTGTTTCAGGAGCTACATTTTCATCAGGTGATAAATTAGTAGCAATAGCTATTGATGCTAATGGAAATACTTCAGAATTTGGAGCTGCTGCAATAATTGCAGATTTAGCCGTAACAAAAACGGTAAACAGTCCAACAGCAGGAGTAGGAAGCAATGTAATCTTTACCATTACCGCAAGTAATGTAGGTCCGGATTCTGCAAGTAATGTTGTAGTAAATGACATTTTACCTTCCGGTTATACTTTTGTAAACGCCACAACTTCTACAGGAACTTGGACAGCTCCGAACTGGACTATTGGAAACCTAACCAACGGAGCTAATGCAACACTTACCATTACAGCAACTGTAAAAGCAGGAGGAAATTATTCTAACACGGCTACAATTAGCGGAACATCTACACAGGCTGATCCTGTTTCCGCAAATAATTCTTCAACAGCAACAGTAAATCCAGATTCTGATGGAGACGGAATTCCAGACAGTACCGATGTAGACGATGATAACGATGGAATTTTGGATACAGCAGAATGCAGCGGAAGCACCATTCTTAATAGTACTTTTCCAACTACAGGTGGTAATACAGATACAGTACCTGACTGGACTGTTGATGGTACATATGGCGGTACTTGGGGTTCAGGTACGGGAAGAGTTAATCTTAACACCAATGGCCTTGAATTTAGAAGAGATGCAGGAACTACAACTACTTTATCAAGAAACATATCTAGTGTTTTCGGTACTACTTTTATCAATCTGAACAATTTGTATTGGTTTAGAACCACACAAGGTAATAATACAGGAGGTTTTACCTTCACCGTTTCGTATGCAGGAACAGTTTACGCAACAATTTCCTCCACTACTGTTAATAATACAACATCCCCTGTAGTTGCAGCTGGTAACGGAGCAACTGTAAATATAACTTCTCTTCCGTTAGTAACATCAAACTCTACAAAATCCGCGAACAGCAATCTTATTATTACTTTACCAAACGGCACTCCTGTTTCAGGGGATTTGGTATTTACTTTTGTTGCTAACAGCGACGGTTCTCAGGTAAGAGATCTCGGAATGGGATCTGTAGTAATAAACTCATGCAGTGATACTGATGACGACGGTATTCCGGATTATTTAGATTTGGACTCTGATGCAGACGGCTGTTCTGATGCAGGCGAAGGAGGAGCTGATATTGCCAATTCTGAACTGGTTATAGCTGGAGGATCACTCAGCGGAGGCAGCACAACCATAAACCAAAATCTCTGTGCTTCTGCAACATGTGTAAGCACAACAGGAATTAATATTGGCCTTCCGCAATTTTCATCATTGCCTACAGGATATAGCAATGCAACGGGACAAAGCATAGGAAGTTCTCAGAATACAATGGTAAAAGGATGTATTTGCTATGAAGATCCGACTTTAGTAGCGGGACAAACTTATCCTGTAAAGCAGGGAATTACAGTTTTGGGCAGAGCCGGAGGAAGCAATGCAAGCTGGCCGATGATCAGAAATTCAGCGTATACTGCACTAGAAGCCAAAACAAAAGGTTTCGTAATCACAAGAAACTCCAGTCCAGAAACTACGATTGCCATTCCGGTTGTCGGAATGATGGTTTTCGATACCGATGAAAATGCAGGTGCAGGATGCATGAAAATTTATATGGGAGCCGGAGCCGGCGAAGGATGGAAATGTTTCAGCACACAAGGTTGTCCTTAATTCACTCATTTTTTGCAACCGTTTAAATGATGATTTATCCGGTTGCTTTTATTATCGTTTTTATTAATTTAAATTTTAAACAATGAAAAAGACCGCAATTATATTATTCGTTTTCATGTTCGGAGAAGTTTTTTCGCAGGTAAGGATAGGATCGGCAAATTCTGTAGGAAATGTCAGCAGTACTTCTGTTCTGTTAGAATTCGGGACAGATAACGACAAAGGGATTATTCTTCCTTATACGGAAACTGTACCTTCGGGAGCCAATAATTCTAAAGGAGGAACTTTTATTTTTGATGTTTCTTCAAATGCAGAATATAAAGTAAAAGTAAAAAATGAAAATACGGGCTGGACAGATTTAAGCATCCGTTCCGGCTACTCCACTGCCATAGAAAATACGATAAAAACACCACAGGCATTACCTTTAAATGACTTCAACGGAGCAAGGGCAATTATCGGAAATTCAGGCACATCTACGGACGGTGTTCTGGTATTGGATTCCCCAAATAAAGCATTGGTTTTACCAATAGTCTCCAATTTTACCAATATTAAAAATCCGTCTCCGGGAATGATGGCATTTCTTAAACATCCAACAGATGCAACGAAACACCGACTGATTATTTTCAACGGGCAGAAATGGACGTTTTGGAAGCCTTAAGAATAAATCCAGTATTTTTTATAATTAAATAAAAGTACGTTTTAGCTACTATTAAAGCGGAATTTTACAAATAAGAGAGCAAACATACATTTAAAAAACATTCATATAAAAATGTAGAATCCTGATAGATCGGTATTTTTTTCACTATATAAAAATATTGCTCTTATTTTGGTCATTAAATCAAAAATTAACAAAACTTGAACTTTAAAAATATTCATATTGGCTCGCTCATCAATCAGAGGATTATTGAGACGAATATAGATCTTACAAGAATTTGCAATTTCATGGGTAAGACAGAAAATGAAATTGAAGAAATGCTGACTTCAGAAAGCATAGATGTAATTACCATTTTGAAATGGTGCAAACTTCTGGAATACGATTTCTTCAGGATTTACAGCCAACATTTAATCCTGTACTCTCCACCTACCTCCGCATTGAATCTGATAAAAAAAACAACCCACAGATCCAGCCTTCCTTCTTTTCGTAAAAACATCTATACCAAAGAAATTATAGATTTTATTCTGGATCAGATCAATTCCGGAGAGCTTAGCAGAAGTCAGGTTATCGAAAAATACGGCATTCCTAAAACCACTTTATACAAATGGATTAATAAATATGAAAAGATTAATAAATAGATTCAATTCTTAAATAAAAAAGCCCATAATTATGAAGGAAATCCAGCCCAATTATAAACTTATATTTTCAGATATTCTGGAGAAAAAACATCCTGAAAAACGTAAAGAATGTGAAAAAATTCTCAGAAAAAAAACATTGTCAAGTTTTGATATCATCAACCTCAACACAATTATTTTCGGGAAAGAAGTTCAGAAAAAAGACGAAAATCAAAAGCACAAATCCTATAAGAGGTCTGATATAAAAAAAATTATAGAATACCAGAAAAAAAATAATCTGAATAATATTGAAACTTCCCTTCAATTTAAGATAAGCAGAAATACAATTTACAAATGGAAACTTTACGAAAAAAAGAATCTGATTTAAAAAAAGTTTCGTAAAACAAAAAAAATAAAAACTGATTTTCAAAACATTACAGCAAATAGATACAGAATAGATGCCTATTTTTTTGAGCTATCACAAAAGATTATTTTTCTTTGCAAACAACAAAAAAGGAGGTAAATCACAAATGAATCCAATAATCACGTTGCAAAACTTTTTTCATTTCCGAAGAAAGTTTTGCTTTTTATAAGAAGTTTTTTTAATGTTTTAAAGAAAATTATTTTCTGAGAAATGGATAAAAATTCTGTCTGAAAAAAAAAGAAAAATATACTTTACGTTTTTCTGTATTCACGAAAATCAAATCTATTTAAAGGAATATCCGGAAAGGACAGGTTTAATAATCTGTCTTTTTTTTAAATTATAACTGAATACTGTTAATTTTAAGTAATTTTATTTTGTGATGATTGTACTAATTTATGAATTCAAATAAAGCATTATTTTTTTTAGTCATTTTACTCTTTTCAAATTTTGTTTTGGGTCAAAAGTCCAAAAAGCAACTTGATTCCCTTTTCAGCCGTCTTTTGGTAATGCGTTCTGAAGGAAAACTGAACGAGTCTTTGGTTGTATGCAGAGAATTAATTTCAGGATATGAACGGCTGAAAGACGAAGAGAAAGCTCTAAAAACCTACATTATTGCAGCCAATGTATCGAGTAACCTTTATAAAACAAAGGAAAGTCTTGCTTTTCTGGATATTGCTTCAAAAAAAAATGAAGCATTGAATAATGACGATGTTTTCACAAAAATAAACGCTGAATATGGAAGAAATTATAAAAATCTCGGATTTTATGCGCTGGCTCTGGAATATTACCAAAAAGCTATAGATGCCGCAAAAAAAAGCAACAGCAAGCCCAATCTGGAGTATTGTTACAGTCTGCGTTCCGTTGTTTATGAAGAGCAAAAAAATTACTCCAAAATGTATTCGGATCTTTTTAAAGCCCACGAAGCAAATCCTTCAGCATACACCGCTTCAAGACTCGCCAAATATTTTATATCATTCAAAAAAAATACAGATTCTACAAAATTTTATTTGGATCTGGGAGAAAAATTCGATCTTTCTAAAAAAATAACCTCGTTCGAAAGATCAATCTTAGACCGGAACTGGGGAAGATATTATTTAGAAAAAGGAGATTACAAAAATGCTGTTTTCTATTTTGAAAAATCTCTTGAAATTTCCAAAAAGCTAAACAAACCTCAAGATATAAAAGATACCCACAGACTTTTGGCGGATGCTTATAAACTGATGAATCAGCCAGATAAAGCTACTGAAAGTTTAGAAAAATATACCACGATTAACGACAGTCTTTCTGTTGAAAAACAAAAAATACAGGATTTCCCCGTAAAAAAAATCATTCAGGAAAAAGAAATCAGCAATCAGAAAACGTACACCAAACTGTATTTTTTCATTGCTTTGACCATTCTCTTATTTATAGCGATATATCTTTACACTTTAAAAAAACATAATGCCCGAAAAAAAGAAAATATTGCACTGATAAATACAAAAGAGGAAGAAAATCTGCAGCTTCAGCAAAAGGTAAATGAATCTTTTGAGGATATCATCGAGCTTGCCAAAAGCAACAGTCCAGAATTTTTCACCCGTTTTCAGGAGGTTTATCCTGAAGTTGTGAATGAACTGCTGAAAATTGATCCCAAATTAAGGGTCTCAGAACTCACCTTATGTGCTTTCATCTATCTGGGTTTTAATACAAAAGACATTGCTAACTATACTTTCCGCACTGTGAGTACTGTACGAAACAGAAAGCATAACCTGAGAACCAAACTGAATATTCCGGCGGAAGAAACTACGGAATTGTGGTTTAAAAATCTTGGAAAAAAACTGTACTGATTCTAAATTTATCTTCAAAACATATTAAACCAAAACTCCTCAAATGCCTGAGGAGTTCAATAAAAAAGTAAAATGGGTAAAAAAACAAGTGTATCAATAATTTTAATCAAAATCAAGTAATCCGTCCGTGAGAATCTTCCACTGCATTTTCCCGAATCCGAAAATTCCGCCTAAAGCAATAAAAAAATTTCTTACTTTATCCCAAAAAGACGCATTGAAATTAGGACTTTCGTTCCTGCCGTAGATTGCGGCTTTTAAAATATTGCCTTCTCTGGAAATCAGCATATTGGATGTTGCTGCAGGAGTATAAAAATGGGCAATATGACTTTTAAGCTTATTGGGCTCTTTGGAAGGTCTGCACATCATCAGATACGATTCATGTCTGTCTGTATCTCTGTGAGAAATATTGATGATCTCCACCCAATCATATCCTTTAGCTTCCACCGTTCCGGGACCCGGAATGGAAATTCTTATAAAATCGCCTTTTCTGGGAATTCGGTCTGCAACGTTTCCGGAAGCATCAAAATGTTTAAAATCAGCAGAAGCTTTACCACAGTATTCTTTCCAGCGATTGATGGAGAAAAAACGCTCTTTAAGAACAACAAATTTTGAATTGATTTCTAAAATCTTACACTGTTTGGTACTTTCTGTGTCGTGGAATCCGCCTTTCTTCTGGATCGGAACTCCCGGAATCTGTTTCGGCTTCATACTTCTTTCTTTGTGATTATTTACAAATTTAAAAATCTGGATATTAAATCATTATGAGCAGGATCATAGTAAATTTAAATGTCGAAATTTTGCTTTTCAAACATTCAAATAAAAATATCCTCAAAATCATTTTACAGATTCTGAGGATCTTTTTAAAAGTTCTTTTTTGATCTTTTCTATTTAACAGCCATCATCGCTTTTTCGGATTCCATCAAATGATGTTCCAGCGTTGGAAGCGTTGCGCTTGCAAAAGATTTCAATGATGCTTCAGAACCCGCTGAAGCTTCTTTTTTAAATGCCGCAATATCTTCTTTATGATCGCTTACCATAAGATTTGCATACGCTTTATCAAAATCTTTTCCTTTTTTTGCTTTCAGATCGTCATACATTTTCTGTTGATCGGCATCCATAGCAGTCGGTAAAGTATAACCTACCGTCATTGCCCATTTTTTTAGTTCTTCATTAGCTTTGGTGTGATTACTCACCATCATTTCTCCCAAAGATTTTACGGTAGCACTTTCAGCGTTGGTTACAGCCAGTTTTCCCAGCATCACTTCCATCATTCCGCCTTTTGCAGCAGCATCGGCAAACATTTTGTCCTGATCGCTGAGAGAGGCAGATGTGTTTGCTGCAGGTTGTGCCGCGGTTGTAGCAGAATCGTTGTTCATCATTCCGGAATCTGCAGGAGCCGTCATTGCTGTGCTGTCTGCGGAAGTGTCTACATTTGTTGTTTCATTTTTTTTGCACGCTACCATCGCTGCGATGGCAAGAATACTTAAGATTGAATTTTTCATAATGACATTATATTTGTGGTTTGATTTTCGGATGTTTTCTTAATTGATTTCAAATGTGTAACAATTTGTCTGCCAAAAACTTAAAATAAATCCTGATATTAAAATAACGGATACCACGTTTTTGATTAAGGCTAAATATTTTCAGAAAATCATAAACTGCTGATCTCGGATTGGGAAGAAGAGGGGAAGGAATAAGGTGAAATATGATGCTTCAGCTCGAAACTGAATTCCGGAAACTGATGTAAAGTAAAATTGTATTCGATATGTTTTTCGGTAAGGAGTTCTTTAATTGCCGCAATAAGATTCTGGATCATCCAGATGTGGAAGGAATATTTCTGATCCGAAAAAAAATCTATCTTTTTCAGGACATTCAGAAAAGTTCGCTGTACGATTTCTTCTGCCAGTTCTTTGGAGGAAACCGATTTCAGAGCAAGACCATACAATATACAGCCATAGCTTTTGTAGAGTTTCTCAAATCCCTGCTGCCGGTTTTTCCTTATCAAAATACACAAGGCGGCATCTGAGCTGTTTTTGGTATTCAATTTTGTCATTTGGTGGTTGCGCTATTGTATTGAATAATACTCATTTTCACGTCATCCAACGTCATTAGAAACTTAAAATGATAGAACAGAACATCAACTCAACTGACAAATCTCTACACTCTATAAATAAAATTTTATGATTTCTATCTGAACGATCAGATACAATCTATTATACAAATGCTATGCTAAAAATTCTAATTTTGAAAAATTATGAAATTAAAACTTGAAATTCTTTAAAAACGATGCGTACAACATAATGTAAATATGATGAATTATTGACTAAAATATAAGACTTTGGCTTTGGTTTCGATATTTTAGTATATAAAAAAAGATTGCCTGAAAGACAATCTTCTAATAATGAACATATGTTCAATCCTAACCTTTATTTACTTCCCAAAAAACAAATCCGCCTCAGCTTTTCTTCTTCTCATTAGACCTGCAAGAACTTTTCCGCCCGCTGTTGTATATTTTGTGACAAACCAGTTTCTGATGGATTCAGGATCTGCTTTTTTATTGATTAACGAAAATAATGTATCGGAACCTCCTGTGTTGTAGGTGTGCGAAACAAGCGCGTCGAACTGATTTTGTGTAAGGGGAATTTTAATTTTTCCGTACACAATTTTTTCATACGTCGGTAAAACTGATGCAAACAGTTCAGTTCCTTTTTCTTTTGTAATCGGCGGATCTTTCATGGTCACTTTTTTACCTCCGGGATAATAGGTATTTCCGTAACCTATCGTCGGAATTCCCGCAGAATCCAGATAAGGTTTTGCACTGAAACCTTCGAATGATAAAATGAGCTGTATTCCTTTTTGTGATGTTTTCATTTTTTAAAATATTTGTAGGTGAAAAATGCCAGAATTATAATTCCTGCAATGATGGTAATTACGATCCATGCTCCCGCCTGAAATCCGATCACCTTTATTTTTTTGGTTTGTGAAGAAATTGTAAGATCAGACTCTTTATGAGCTTGTCTGGAAATAACTTTTCGATCATCATTCCGCATAAGAGTTACTGACTGTTCTTTTTTTGTCTCAGAAATTTTGTTGTCCGATTTTACATAATGGGTATTGATGATATATTCTGCATTCCCCACGATTGAAATACTTTGAAGAGTATCTTTCCTTACAATATTATGATAAACAAAAGGACTGGATTGATCGGATCTGCCCTTGATTAATATTTCTCCGGACTGTTCGTCCTTTCGGTTTTTTGAAAGCGTTTCTGAAGAACTGTTCTCTACTGACCGCTGACTTTTTGTACTCAGGGAATCTATTTTTACCTGTTCTGATTCCTGCTTTTTTTCTTCATAATTAGTGATCAATTTATTTTTAGTTCTACAGCCAGACACGATGCTCATTAAGGCAATCAGCAGTAAATGTTTTGCATTCATGATGTTGGTATTTAAAGTTCAATTTTGTTAAGAGAATATTTTATCCTCTTTTAAATATTCTTTCCTGATGCTTTCCAGCAGCATCTCTGAATTTGCTCTGTAACCGGATTCTTCCGACGAAATTACTTTCAGACAAACATCCTGAATGATGTTCATGATATTGGATCCTGTAAGTTCATATCTTCTGGAAATCTGCTCCAGATTAATATCTCCAAGATCTAATTGCTGCGGCAGATTGTGCTGCCAGATGCGCAGACGTTCTTCATATCCGGGATTATTGAATTTTATACAGCTATGGAAACGTCTCGTAAAGGCTTTATCCATATTATTTTTAAAATTGGAAGCCAGAATAATAAGTCCTGAAAAGGTTTCTATTCGCTGTAACAGATAAGAGACCTCCTGATTGGCATATTTATCATGCGCATCTCGAACGTTGGTTCTTTTCCCGAAAATAGCATCTGCCTCATCAAAAAACAGGATCCAGTTTTTGTTCTCCGCTTTATCAAATAATTTGGCGAGCTGTTTTTCTGTTTCACCAATATATTTGGAAACGAGCATGGAAACATCCACTCTGAAAACAGGTCTTTTCGTATATTTCCCTAAAAGACTTGCAGCAAGGGTTTTTCCTGTTCCCGGATCTCCGTAAAACAGTACTCTGAAACCCGGTTTAAGTTTTTTCTGCATTCCCCAGTCTTCCATAAGAATTCTGCTGCTGTTGTACCACGCTTCAATCCCCTGAAGTTCTTCAAGTGTAGTCTGAGGTAGTATTAAATCTGCCCATGTTCTGCTTGTATGAAGCTGTTCTGCCGGGAAATCGTTACTCATTTTAGGAAGCAGTTCTGTTCCGAACATTAAAGCCTCAAAAGCATCCTGAGGAACGCTCAACAGACTGTTTACTGAAAAGCTTTCCTTTGAAGAGCCTGAGAACACAAGAAGTTCTTCTTTTACTAATAATGAAGTCTGGGCAAAGTAGTCCAGCGCTTTTAATCGTTCGGAAATACTTTCTCCGCCGAGAATGTACTGAACAGCCTGAACTGTAGGATTAAAAAGTCTGCCGTTGTCGTTAACCGAACAGAAATCAAATAACGGACTGGATGGAAATTCGAGATAAACTCTTTTCAGTAAAGCAGGATCCAATCTTGGCAGCAAAGCCATTAAAAGAATAACAATTTCCTGATGGGTAAGATTTTTTTTCAGAATATAATTTCCCAAATGAAAGTTTTTGTAATCGTATGAATTAAATTCGGGAGCAGTAGTGAAATCATCTTCCGGATGATTAAGACGCCAAGTAATAACGCTTTCTAAATAATTGAATAAATTTTGTAATTGTGTTGGTTGCATTTTTGTTATTTTAAACCTCAAAATTCACCTTTTTCAGGGAGAAATCCTTGCTTTTTGGATGACAGTTTCTGTAGTTGCAGCAGAGTGGCAATTCGTATTTTTAAAATTGTTTGAGTTGATCTTAAAAGACTTAGATTATAAAAATCTAAGCCTAAAATTCTACAATTGATATAATGGTTTTTACGTTATGAAATTTGATCCAATAATGACTCTTTAATGGTAGTTGCGGCAGGTAAAATATGATTAAGAATATCCAATACTTCATGATTATTTTCATTAACAACAGCATATTTTAATTCCTCGGTTCCGTTTTCGATAAAGCTGTTTAAAAGATTTTTTGTAATTCCAGATTGCTGATAATTTGAGTAATAGCCGAAAAGGGAATCAATATGCTGTTTTACGCCTAATCTTATGCCGGATTCTTTAAGATAGTCAATAATTCGCTTGCGTCTTTTAATAACCAATTCTGCACTTTCTGAAACAGAAAGAGGTACATACACACGTTTAATAAGCACAGGATTTTCATAGATATCGAACCATTTAATGAGGATATTTAATCCTTTTAAAAATCCATTTTCATCCAGTTCATCTGAAAAGATTTTCTGAATTGCCAGATTCGTCTGTTCCTTGTCTAAATAGTAACCGGCAACGGCTTTTCTTCCTTTTTCATAAGTAGGTTCCCCTTTAACGATTCCATTCAGAATGGTGATATCTTTTGCCATTAGTTCAAAAGGCGTAAGATCTTTAAGATGCTGGTTTTGTTCAAATATTTTTAATTTCATTAGTCTTGATTTTGATAATTACATTCAATTCTTATATTTCTGATTCCCGTTGCCACATCACCACCCCAACCATTTTCATTATTTTCTCCTGCATACAAGTATCCCGTCATTATAAGCTGATTATTGTCTACATTGTAAACTTTACATTCAATATGTTGATTAATTTCTTTGAGATCAGCTTTATAGAAAAAATAAAGATTATCCCATAAATTATAGTGATTAGTAACACTGTCTCCATTTGAAAACAAACTTCCCCAATAAGTTGCATGAGCTCTATACATAATATTTACATTAGTATTATTAATAAATTTGATATTGGTATTAATGATGTTTATTTTCTGACCAAAATCTATTTTGGAGAACGTCAAAATAATTTTGTCATTAAAAGTTCCTAAATCAAATCCTTCAGGTAATACCTGCAAATTATTTCCTATAATTCTTTCCACAGTGAAGCTAGAATTAGAGTTAGGATTAATCTGGTAGTTGAAATAATAGTATTCTGTTTCGGCAAGTTCATCCAACTGAAACTTTTTTATTTTAACTGAGTAAGGAGCAGTACCAAAAAAGTACTTTCTTTGTTCCTGATAATTATTCGTTTTACTAACATCAATTAGTTGCTCTCCTTCATCTTGAGAATTAACTGTTAGCAAAATTTTTTCTTTTCCGAAATTGTATCCATGATATGCTAAATATGCGTTATCAATTGATGCCAAACTATTAGCTAAAATTACCGCTTCTTTATTTGTCGGGATATCTTCTCTATGTTTAAATGCATCAATTAATTCTGCAAACTGGCTTTGAGTAGGATATTTATTTTTTTCAAAGTAGATTTTTAGCTGCTCTCTGGTAGCTAATTTATTCTTTTCCATAATTTTTTAATGTTTTTATATTTTGGCTTGCCAAAAATGATATTTTCAGTTTTGTGAAAGTATTTTATTTCTATATTCTTAAGATTCGATCCAGTATTTTCCAAAATCAGTACTACAAACATTAAGATTAGAGTATGAACCTTTTCTAATAGAACACAAAGGTTTCATTGTACCTACTCCAGTAATATCTGTATTCATTGTCTTGACATCACTACCGCTTCTAACAGTAATGTTTAATATGTTCCCTACTTTTGTAAAAATAATTGTATTATTGACACTTTTTGAAATTGTATTATAATTTTGATTATAAACTAACGGAGTGAAATTTATAGAATTATAGTAACCATTCCAGTTTACTCCTGTAGTAAAATAGGATATGAAACTGTCAATAATACCTATATTAGAAGTTGCATCAGAAGACGCCATACCTATTGTTCCTCTGTTTCCTTCATATGTTTCATTTCCAACGCTACCACCTATAACAAAAACCCAGTTTTTATTAGATGGTAAAATCAAATTAGGATAAGCACAAGCCATTATTTCATCTGTCGAAAATGTATTATAATTACTATTGTTTGTTTTTAGAACTATTCCACCATTTGCAGACAAAGCTGATGCTGTATTATTAGAAGCATTAATCAAATTCCAATCGTCTACCGTTAAATGTGTAAATTTTAAATTCCCTATATTCATAATAAATTCATTTAAATCCTTTACATTGGTATCTAATGCGGTAGGACTATTTGTGTAAGTGTGAACTATATTTAAAGTTTGTGATGTTGGTGTAACAGGATTAGGTAAAGTATCCGGTATGGTTACTACCAAAGCATCACCTTCTACAACCTGTTTTGTGTTTGAGTCTATTCTTAAAACTTTGGGATGGTCTTTGTAATCACTGCCTACATCCTTCAGTCCTTTCAAAAAATAAGCATTTCCTAAAGTATTCCATGTAAAATCCGCATTCTGAGTGAAAGTTCTTGCCTGAGTATTGGTAAGATCTGCGGTAGCAATATTACTTCCCAAAGTTCCCCATGAACTTCCGTTCCAGAGATAATATCCGGCTGTGCCATCAGTCTGATAAACAACAGCTCCCGCCTGAATAGTTCCTAAAGAAATCGCAAGCCTTTGAGCCTGAGTCATTCTTGGAGCGATAAGCGCTGCTTTAGAAGAAGAATCAACAGACCAGATAATATTATTGTAGTTATTACTTCCAATTCCCGAACTGGTTCCGTTATCCTGTAATAGGCTGTTAATAAATGTTGAGCCGTTCCATCTTCCGAGATAATTGGCTGCCATCGAAGGTTTATCGAATTTATTATTAAATGTATTCCAGTCTGTATTACTCAGATAACCTGAAGTATTCGTATTAGACTGAGATATGCTTAATGTTCTGTCAGACGATAAATTGCCTCCTCCCTGTAACGGAGAAACAGTATTGATAGCTACTGTTTTTTCTGCTTTAGCATCTAATGCGGTTTGCAATCCTCCAATGTTAGAAACTGCAAACATCACATTAGACAATACGTTTCCTTTGCTGTCTTTTAACTGTAAAATGTTGGAATTTAAAGCCAGTTGCGTACCTACATTATTCACAAAATCCGAAACTGGAATGCTGTCTAAAAGCTCATTGTCTGCATTATAAAGTTCTAATGAGGCTGTAGCCGTATTATATCTTAAATCTGTCCCTTCATTGTCCAGAGACTGCAAAGAAATTTCCGACAATACGTTTCCCTGAGCATCTGCCAAAGACAGTTTTTTGCTGGTGGGTGACCACAGAAGATCAAAGTCTAATGACAGATTTTCTAACCCTTCGATTTTTTCTTTAGGAATGCTTTCCTTTTTATGCCAGTAAGAATCTAAAAATTCTGAGAACTGGGCTTCGGTAGGTTTCTTTCCGGTCTCAAAATAGAATTTTAGAATTTCTTTTGTTGTTGATTCATTTTTTTCCATACTTAATTTTTTAACTTTTCTAAGTTTTTAGCACAGCTGATTTGGATCCAATAGTATCTGTACTTGAGGGTTCAAAATTCCTTATTTTTTTCTTCTTATTAAAGTTTTTAGCCTCCTGCATTCTGTAGTTGCAGTAAGTCGTAAATTTTGTATAGCTTAAGAAGCCTTTTATTTACCGCTGGGAAATTTTACTGTTTTTTCAAAAGGAAAATAAGACACTTATATTGAATAAATGAAGCAGTATCCGAAAGGAAAACGAACATGAAAACTTTTATCGAAGAAAAATTAGAAATGAGAAACTAGAATGAAAAACTCGGGTGTAAAAAAAGAAACTGCCTCATTTTTGAGACAGTTTCTTTTTATTATCGAAACAAATTGTTTGAAATAGGAAATATTGTTGGCACAAAATGATCCGCCTCAAATTTGATGGTAACATTCTTTGGAACATCTTTAATCTCTTTAATATAATTTCCTGTAAAACATAAGGAAATAAAACATTCGGAAACCAAATTAGATAAAAAAGAAGTTTCAAACTCTTTAATTTTATTAACTTCTAAAGTTAAAAACTCCAGATTAATAAGATGATCTAAATTCTCCACTTTGGTGATCTTATTTAGACTTAAATTTAGCTCTCTTAAGTTTTTCAGATTATCCAATCCTTTGATTTTTGAAATCTCATTACGGCTTAAGTCTAATACTTCTAAATTTTTCAAGCTTTCCAAACCTTCAATTTCTTCTACATGAGTACTCGAAATAAGAAGTTGTTTGAGATTGTGTAAGGTATCCAAACCTTCAATTTTGTCTACCCTGCTTCCGTTTACTCTCAATTCTTCCAAATAGGAAAAACGCTCCAAATCGGTTATTTTTTCAATTTTAGTTTCTCCAATATTTAAAGAACGGATATTTTCACTAACCTTTAACTTTTTTATATGATCAATTTTAGTCAGAGTGACATCTAACCGCTGTAAGAACTTTAAATGTTCCAAACCATTTACTTCGAGATACGGATTGCAACTGATATATAATATTTCCAAATTAATTAAATCGCCCAACAAAGAAGTGTCTTTAAGTTCAGTTGCTCCCAAATCCAGATTTCTCAGACTTTTTAAATCTCTCAAATATCCAAATGATTTTTCCGGTAATTCATTGCCGGTTAGATCTAATGTTTCTAGCCGTGAAAAAGCATTTAATGGACGTAACATTTCCAAATTACAGTATGGAATTGCTAATTTAACAAGACTGTCTGCTATTGGTAATAATACATCAATATCCTTTAAATCAACCTTATTTAAATATAATGTTTTAATATTCCCATCTTCATCTACATCATAATAATTTTCCCAGATGTGTTCTTTGGAACGATTAATTTGAGTATCAAACTCTTTTTCCAGTTTTTTTATAAAATCTGTCATGGTTATTTTGAAATTTCTCTGCTTAAAAGTTTAAAGATAAAATAAAAAAGGAAAATTTCTAATTGAAATTTTCCTTTTAAAAGTTTCCCAGTTATTGATCTTTCAAAAACTATTATAAACTAAGTTTATTTAAAAACATCAATCGGACCACGATACAATGACGTAGGCCAACGATGTTTGTCGTCATAATTAATCTTCACATTTTCAGGTGCTGCAGCTTGAATTCTTGCAATGTCTTTCTCACCACGCATATATATATAACAGTCTGAAACTAAATTATTGAAAAACCTTGTATCAAAATAAGTAATTCGTTTATTGGCTTCCAGTAATAAAAGTTCAAGATTTATCAGACTATCCAAATTCTCTACTTTGGTTATATGATTGTCATTAAGGTTCAACCATTTTAAATTGGTTAAATGATCCAATCCTTCTATTTTAGAAATTTCGTTTAAATTTAAGTCCAAAACCTCCAATTTAGATAAATTTTCCAAGCCTTCTATACGCTTTATACCCCGTGTAGAAATAAAAAGCTTTTTAAGATCTTTGGAATTTTCTAATCCTTCTATTTTTTTTACATGAGTACAATCTATATTTAAGCTTTCCAAATTAGGAAACCGATCCAGATGCGTTATTTTTTTTATTTTAGTTCCCTCTAATTTTAATGAACGAATATTTTCGTTTGCGCAGATGTTACCTATATTGTTAATTCTACAATAAGATGTATCTAAATAGTATAAAGATTTTAAACCTTCCAGGCCTCTTACTTCATAGAGACGATCACTACCACCAATGAATAACATCTCCAGATTCGTTAGATATCCAAGATATGACGTATCTTTAAGATTGACACCTCTTAAATCCAGCTTTCTTAGATTTTTCAAATGTTTTAAATACCCCATTGTAGAACTATGCAAATTATTCAGACGTAAGCTTAGTACTTCTAAGCGGGTAAACGATTTTAACCCTCTTAAGGTTTTAATTTTACAATCGATAACAGCCAGATTAATCAAACTTTCTGCTATAGGTAATAATACATCAAGTTTATTTAAATCAACATAACGTAAAAATAATGTTATAATCTTTCCATCTTTATCCACATCATAATAATTTTCCCAGATGGGGTCTTTGGAATAGATAATTTGAGTATTAAATTCTTTTTCTAATTTTTTTATAAAATCTGTCATGGTTATTTTGAAATTTCTCAGTTTGAGAGGTTAAAGATAAACTCTTTAATAAAAAAAACTAAACTTTTAATTAAAGTTTAGTTTTAAAAGCTTTTTCTCAGAAATTATTTAAAGAAACTTATACTCGTATTTAGTATGAATATTTCCAGACATAATCTCTTCTATTATATCAAATTCATCATAGTCATCAGTATAATAGTCTGTTTTTTGTGTGGCTGCTATTACTTTAGTTCTCCTGTTTATTTCTGCAAATACTCTTTTAAGTTCTTTTTCGTGTGCTATTTCAAAAATATTTTCTCTAACATAAAAAATTACAGCTTCTATATTTTTGTTATCAAACGATCGAAAATGTACCGATATATTATAACCAAGTTCTTGTCCGTATTCATTATAACCCCAAAACATATTGTATTCATAATTACCTCCGGTAGGGTTTTTCTTAAATTCCTCTAAAGTTTTTAAGGCATCTTCCATAGTTTCTGCCTCTACTGTTTTTGAATCATCAAGGTTACTATCTGGGTTAGTATCTTCAAAATAAAAACGGCTATAACCATAAGCAATAGTGAAATTATTTTCCAGCATAATTTCATCTACTATATTTGCAATATCTTTTGTAGGTGTCTTTTCTATTACAATAACAGTGTCGGTTGTAAAATTTCCCATAATTATTTAAACTCGATTATTAATTAGATTTTCAACATTAATTTAAGAGCCCTGTAAAAACAAGGCTCTTATTGTATTATCGAAACAATTTTTTTGACTTATATAATGTTCTCGGTACAAAATGATCATCTTCAAACTTAATTGTTACATTCTTTGGAACATCTTTAATCTCTTTAATATAATCTCCTGTAAAACATAGAGAAATAAAACATTCGGACACTAAATTAGATAAAAAAGACGTATCAAACTCTTTAATTTCATTCGCCTCAAAAATTAAATACTCAAGATTTATGAGATGATCTAAATTCTCAACTTTGGTGATCTTATTTTCATTTAAATTTAGTTCTCTTAAGTTTTTCAGATTATCCAATCCTTTGATTTTTGAAATTTCATTATGGCTTAAGTCTAATACTTCTAAATTTGTTAAACCTTCTAAACCTTCAATTTCTTCTACATGAGTACACGAAATAAAAAGTTGTTTGAGATTGTGTAAGGTATCCAAACCCTCAATTTTGTCTACCCGACTTCCATTTACTCTCAATTCTTCCAAATAGGGAAAACGCTCCAAATCAGTTATTCTTTTAATATTAGTTTCTCCAATATTTAAAGAACGGATATTTTCATTGACATTTATCTTTTTTATATGATCAATTTCGGTAAGGCTTACATCTAAACGCTGTAAGAACTTTAAATATTCCAAACCATTTACTTCGAGATACGGATTGCAACTGATATATAATATTTCTAAATTAATTAAATCGCCCAACAAAGAAGTGTCTTTAAGTCCAGTTGCTCCCAAATCCAGATTTCTCAGACTTTTTAAATCTCCTAAATACCTAAATGATTTTTCTGGTAATTTATTGCCGGTTAAATCTAATGTTTTTAGCCGTGAAAAAGCATTTAATGGACGTAAAATTTTCACATTGCAGTATGGAAGAGCTAATTTAACAAGACTATCTGCTATTGGTAATAATGCATCGATATCCTTTAAATCAACCTCATTTAAATATAATGTTTTAACATTCCCATCTTTATCCATCTCATAATAATTTTCCCAGATATGTTCTTTGGAACGAATAATTTGAGTATCAAAATCTTTTTCTAGTTTTTTTATAAAATCTGTCATGGTTATTTTTGAAATTTCTTCGCTTAAAAGTTTAAAGATAAAATAAAAAAGGAAAATTTCTAATTGAAATTTTCCTTTAAAAGTTTTCCAGTTATTGATATTTTGAAAACTATTATAAATGAGGTTTATTTAAATATATTACTCGGAGCACGATACAATGATGTTGGCCAAGGATAATCGGAGTCATAATTAATCTTCACATTTTCAGGTGCTGCATCTCGAATTTTTGCAATGTTTTTCTCGCCACGCATGTATATATAACAGTCTGAAACTAAATTATTGAAAAACATTGTATCGAAATAAATAAATGGTTTATTGGCTTCCAGCAATAAAAGTTCAAGGTTTATCAGATTACCCAAATTTTCAACTTTGGTTATATGATTTTCATTAAGGTTCAACCTCCTTAAACCAGTTAAATTGTCTAACCCTTCTATTTGTGAGATATGGTTCATACTCAAATCTAAAATTTCCAATTTGGTTAAGTTTTCCAAGCCCTCAATGCACTTTAACCGCCATGTAGAAATGAAAAGTTCTTTAAGATTTTTCAAAGTTTCTAATCCTTCAATCTTTTCCACTAAAGTAGCGGTTAAATTAAGACTTTCCAAATTAGTAAAACGCTCCAGATGAGTTATTTTTTCTATCTCGGTTCCTTCCAAATTTAATAAACGGATATTATTATTTGCACAAATACTTTCAATACTCTTCATACAGCTGTTAGAAATATCCAAATAATTTAGAGATTTCAAACTTTCCAAGCCTTTTACCTCATTAATCTCATCATTTCCACCAACAAATAACATCTCCAAATTATTAAGAGTACCAAGTGATGATGTATCCTTCACATTTGTTCCTCCTAAATCTAGTTTTTTCAGCTTTTTTAAGTAACTCAAATGTTCAAGTGTAGAACTATGTAATCTATTAAGAGATAGATCCAAAGCTTCTAAATTTATAAAATATTTTAATGATTCTAAAGTTCTGATATTACATTTTACAAGTCCAAGACAAACCAGATTATCTGCGATAGGTAATAACACGTCAATTTTTTTTAAATCAATCTCATTTAAATATAATGTTTTAATATTTCCATCTTCATCAATATCATAATAATTTTTCCAGATATGTTTCTTAGAATGAATAATTTGAATATCAAACTCTTTTTCTAGTTTTTTTATAAAATCTGTCATAATTTTATCTTCTTTTTTTTGTATTTCTATATCGGTTTTCTTGTTCTTTTTCCTCCTGCTCTAATAATAAATCTGAAAATCTTTCCTCATTATTTTCTCCTTCAGGTTCACTTTTCATATCTCCATGTAATTCTTTCTTTAAAATAAACATTGCAAATGAAAAACAATCTACATCTCCTACTTTATAATTCTTTTTGTTCCATTTATTCTGATACTCCTTAATTTTTGAACTATTAATATCTCCAACTAACTTTTCATTTACATTTATTATAATATATTGCCTTTCTAGATATTCTTTAGTATCAAAACCTCTTATTGTTGCTCCATAAGGATTTTTTTTGGGACTTTGTACATTAACTACTGTTACTTTATGCTTATTTATAGTTATGATAATATCACGATTACCTCTTGCTTCAAGATCCAGCATTAATCCTGTTGGTAAAATAGCTCTAAAATGTTGTATTTTTTTTCCATCACTTTTTAGTTCTTCTCTAATAATAGCTGCCTGATCGGATCTTAGCGGAATTTCTTTACCGTCTGACATTTTTAATATTGTTCCTTTTTCATCTGGATTAACTTTACCAAATATATAAGCCCAAGTCCCAGCTGAATCTACTTTTCCCGTAACAATCTCTAATTCTTTTAGTTCATAGGTTTGTTTTATATTTTTTAAACGTTTTTCTCTTTCTTCTGGGGTTAAGCTCTTATCTTTTAACAATTCTGTACCTTCTTCCACTGCTGCATGTAAATCCCTCTTCTTTTCTTCAGTAGTACGAAGGTCTTCTCCTTTTTTCTCCTTCTTCTCTTTCTTATCACCAAAACCAATCTTCCCAAGCAGTCCTTTTGTTTTCCCTTTAATAAAGTTCCAGAACTTCACAATGGCCTTTTCAACCCGTTGTCGGATCTTTTTTACTACACCGATAACTTTATCTACCAATCCGCTAAGACCTGCCAAGGAAGCCAGGAAGCCTATCACGACTGGGATTGCTCTTCCCAATGCATTTTCTATCGCTTTCGCTACCGCTGCTACATTTCCGCTGGCAATCGCTTTAATACCTTCCGTAATGGCTTTTACCAGCTCCATGATCTGTGCAGCCTTCTGGATAAAGAATTTCACCAGATCGATAATCATCATTGCCGCTTTTACAAATGCTCCTGCCGGAGTAAGCAAGCCCAAAATAAACTTAATTCCTGCCTGTATTGCCTCCGTTTTAATGATATCGATAATGGTATCCATTACGGTGGCTTTAAGATCAGCAAACTGGTCTTTCACATGTTCCCAAAGTCCGGCAAAACCATCTTTCTGAACAATCTGTACCATTTTGAAACTTCCTTCAAGTACCTTCATTGCAGGTTCTCCAACTACTGAAGCTCCAATTCCTCTGATATTATCCCATGTTAATCCGAGCATCTGGGTACTGATGGAGAAAATACCTTTTAATGAGAATATATCTTCCGGCAAAGTGAAAGAAATATTTTTCATTGCTCCGGTCAGCCATCCGAAGAAACCGGTCTTAAGGTGTGTCCAGATGTTTTTTCCGAAATTAGTAAATCCTTGGGAAACTCCGGCAATAAGATTGGATAAAAATCCTATCGGATCTGCAACAATTGCCATTACTGCACTTACCGCTCCGGAAAGCAGCTCTGTAAGTGTTTTTCGGATTTCCATGATCGTTTTCGCCACTCCCACTGTTGCATCTTCTGCAGCTGCGATGAATCCTCGGTTACGGTTCTTAATATCAACAATAAGTTCATCCACTTCTTTCAGTGCATCATTGTACTTCGTTGCCAAAGAATCGATTAATGAAGATTCTTTTTCACTGATCGAATTTTCAAGTTCTTTAAACTGTCCCTGAATTGCATCAATATCTCCTTTAATGGCTTTTCTTAAATCCGCAGGAAGATTTTTAATAAAGGTAACGACTTTCTGGCGTCCGGAAGCAATAGACGCTTTTGCGGCATTCAATCGTGAGGTTACCAATTCAGCAATTTTAGTAATAACCCCATCCATGGCGGTAATAAAATGATCCCGACCCTGTTTATAAAACACATTAACTTCATCTGGCAATTTTCGATTCCATGCATCCGTCAGACGTTTGCCGTAATTTTCATAATCTCTCCAGCTACCATACCGTTTGGCTTTATATGCCTCTAATTTTTGGGTTACTTCTCTTTCAAAAGCTTCTTTTGCTTTTTTTGCCCCATCATCAAACATCTGGGTAACTTTACTTTCAAGGTCATTTAACTGTCCGTCAACTGACTTTTTGGTCTCTGCATAAATAGAATTCAGCTTATCCACAACATCCTGATGTTTGGCGGTATTTTTCTCACCGGCTTTATGCTGCTTGCTGGTTACACTATCCAGCAGTCCTTTTCTGCTTTGGTGCATTCCCTCCATTGTGCTGTTGGTTTTACCCTGAGCTTCGCGTTTAGAGGCTTCCAGCTTTTTGTTTTCTTCATTTTTAAATTCCTTTGGAGCTTTTTCCGCGTTGTCTTTAGCTGCTTTTTTAGCATTAAGGGCATTGATGAAATCCGGTTCGTTGGATTTTGCCAACTGCTCATCCGTGATCCGTTGCTTAGCAAACTGCTGTTCAACAGACCTGTAACTTTTAGCAATCGGCAGGCTGAATTCGGAGTCTCCTCTCTTAGCAGGCATTGCTTCAGAAGCTTTTATATTTACTTTAGAACCTATTTTCGGATCTGGCAGTGCTGTTGCTTTACGCTGCGCAATTTTAGCCTCATTAGGCTCTTGCTTTGCTACAGCCTCAATACTTCCGGTCACATTATTTTTTGATACAACCACATCTCCTTTAATTGATTGGTTGACAGAAGCAATATTGTTATTTTTTTCAAAATTATCTGCGTCACCTTGCCTTTCAGGTAATTTTACGGTCTTAATCCTCTTATTCAATTTTGCCTTAAAATCTGAAGCTTTAAAAGGACTTGCTTTTTGCTGATCAAGCTGTTCTACCTGCTGACCCCTTGCTTTCGATTTTCGTTCTCCGGCAGGTACGGCAGCAGCAGCGTTGGCATGGCTTTCTGCCTTTTCTTTGGAACTGTGTGTGCTTTTCACTTTTGCCGTATTTTTAACCACACCTATAGTCTGGTTAAATTTCGGATCACTGTTCGCGCTGGTTGGCGTTGTTCTAGCGGCTTCTTCCTGTTCGCCTGCTAAAGTAAACTCTGAACTGAGATCCATTGCAGCAACGGAATCCTGCACTTCAGATATATTAACAGAATCTGCTAAGGCTGGAACTGCTGTTTCAGAATTACTATTACCGTTGCTTTGAGCCATTGCAGCCTGTTCCTCCAACGTTTTCGGCACATACGTTCCGGATTTCAGATCATGATAATCTTTAACCTGACTAATGTTCAGCGTAGAAGTGTAATTTTTTTCTGCTTTTTTGGTATCCGGATGATTGATATCTCCGGTTTCTGCCAGACTTTCCTGATGCTTTTTAAACATGATCTCAGAACCCTGATCGTAAATAGTCTGTGAACCGTGAACCGGAGCGATAATTCCGCTTGCATTCGTCTTATTGATATTCGGGGTTGCGAATCCTGCAAGAGCTGCAGATTCTTCAGGCTTTTGTGTTTGTAAAGGAGCCACTTCCGCCACGGGCAGAGGTACCACCACCAGCTTTTTAGCCTTCTGCTTTTTGCTCTGGCTATGATGGTTTTTGTTGTCTTTTTCTACAGGTTTTGCTGCTTTCATTGACTTGGTGTTTTTTAATTATATTTTGTTTAAAAGACACGTAAAGCGCAACAGTGGGGCTGCGCTTTACCGTACCTTACAGAACTGAAAAATCAGACGCGGTAACGTATTTTTTTAAGATTTTACTGCCTGTAAAGTGTACACAGCGTTATGATGAGAAATCGGAAGTGCTGTGCTTTTTTCTTTTGATCCGGCTGAAATTCCAGATTCAAAATTCAGAATTTTTAAGGAGAATAAGCCTTTTTTGGTGCGGGGGATTCTGTAGTTGCAGTAAACGAAGACTGGAAGGATTTAAAAATGATGAATCGGGTGAAAAATTTAGCGAAATTACTTTTAAACTTTACTTTGAATAATTTTCAGTTTAACCAAAAAAAGAAGGTCAATAACGGACATTAAATAAAAAATGTACAAATAGAAAACCGATTCAAATTTGTTGCGAATCGGTTTTCTATATTGCTATAAAGGCGGGAGCTAAATTTTAATTAGCCAAGGAGAAGAATAAGTGCCAGAAATCATGAAACATATATATCCTCATCTATAAGAATTACCTCTTTAGCTTTTATAATAAAAACATTATCTCCAAGATCTATTAGGTAAGTAACAAGATCATTGTTTAATGTTGCGGAAATTGCATGTATGTAATACAAGTTGCTGTAATCATTAAAATCAACACCTAACTCTCTTGCTGTTAACTCATTAACAGCTTTTTGACCAACTTCTTCTACATTATTAAATAAGAAACCTCCCTGAACAGATTCCCATTTACCATCTTCTTTTTGACGGGTATATAATGCAGCATCAAAAAAAGCTTTTTTAGAATTTGCATAATATTCAATATTCTTGCCTCGGTGCATTTTTTGGGTATGTTGTATAAATAATGGCGTCAATGTCACGATACTATTTTTTTTATTTTTTCACTATCTTCTCTGTAGATTTCAAAAAAACGGTTTTCACTTATTATATATTTCTCAGCTAATATATTGAAACAATAACCATCAATAACAAACACAAAGTGTTTTGCATCAAGTTGATGTCTAGTTCTCATTCCATTCGGTATCGTTGTTATCTGTCTTCCTTCTATATTGTTTTTTTTGTATTCATTATACCAGTCATTAGCTGTATTTAGATATAGCCCATTAGGAATATTTGTTTTTTGCTGATTATATTCTAATACATATTTAAAACCATAATTCCTTTCTTCATTATTTTTTAATATGCGAAATGTTACATAATTAAATAAATCTTCATCCAACTCAACCTGAATAAACTGTGTTCGAATACTGTCTAGAGATACAGATCCCTTAAATTCTTCTATTATTTTATTTTTCATTTGGTAATCATTTTTTTTCATATGGATATTGCTTTCCTTATGGTTTCATTTCAAATATTTTGCACAAGCAAGAAAGCACTTTTATTCAAAATAAAAGTGCTTTTTAAAACTTATTACATATTTGAAAATTTGTAATATTATTTTATCCTACCGCATAAACATCTTCTGTTACCAACTCTACTGATTTTGCCTTTATTATAGCTACATTGTCTCCAAGGTTCAGTAAAAATGTTTGAGTTCCTTCTTCATTCTCAATGGAATATAGACATTCAAGCATTCCATCATCAGATCTTATTCCAAATTCATCATACAAAAAACCAGTCTTAACTTTTTGGCTTAATTCTTTTACTTCATAAAAAAGAATCCCCACAACTACTGATTTTTCCTGATCTTTATCATACACATTTAATACTGTAAACGCTTTTTTTGAGCTATGATAATATTCTATAGTTTTGTTTCTATACATTTCGTATCCTTCTGTAAGAAATGGAAATACTGCTTGTGCTTTCATAGTATTAAATTTTTCATGGATTCGTATTTTCTAAATATTTCGAAAAACCTATTTATCATATTATATCCTTCAGCTAATATATTAAACTCATAATCTTCTATGTAGAAAATATAATGTTTAAATACTGAAAAATCTTTAATTTCTATTGAATACTTTCCCTTTCTGTTTTGTATGTATGAATCAATCCAATCGTTATTCTCTACTAAAACCAACTGGTTGCTTATAGGTTTTGTTTTGGGTATGATATCTTGTGTTGCTTCTAAAACTTCATAAAAAAGATATTCCCTTTCTAAGCCGTTTATAAATGCTCTTATATGAAATTGATTTAGTAATTCTGCTTCATCAATGGTATCATCACTATACTTAATTTGAGAACTGTCTAAAATGATAGAATCAAACTCTTCTAATATTTTATTTTTCATTTGGTAAATAATTTTTTATTTCTTCTATAGGTATTATTTTTCCTTGTTGGTTTTTAATAATCATGCTTCCGTTTTCTTGTTCAATTAATTTCCAAGTTTCTTTGTTACCGAACATTCCCTTCTCAGGCTTTTTAATAAACTTTCCATTCTCATCCAAATATACAATAATATCCATATCTGTTCCTTTCGTTTTAGTTGTCATTTTGAAGGTATTTTTAGCCATAAGCTCATCAGGGTGTATGTATTCTATTTTAATATTTTCCCTTCCTGCAATTTTATAAGCTGCTAACCGTCGGTGGTCAACCGTCCATAATCCTTTGGCATCTTCTGCCATATTATACCAAATTTTAATATTATTTGCAGGCAAAGATTTACCCATATACAAATTGTAAGCATTCTCCAGTACAAAATAATCACCTGTAGGATTGCTTATTGAAGATTGCATAAACCTAATCTCCTTGACTTCCACAATACGTATTTTCCCAACTGGAAGTTTTCCTGGTGTAATATCTTCTTTTTGCGGAAATTTATACCCATTCCTTTCGTGCATTGTTTCCTTTGGACTGTGCCGTTTGGTTAATGTAACTTTACTAAGATCTTCCTCAACTTGCGCTTTATTCTCTTTCCTTATCTTCGAAAGTTCTGGTTCTATTTCTTCCGCAATCCAATCCGCTTTTTCCTGATCGGTTAGCATAGCGTCCGCTTCAAGCTCTTCAATTTGACGCATTAGTTCAGGATTATCTTCCAATTCCAACACATATTTTTCACGAATGGGTGCACAAGGCGAAGCACAAATATATATTTCTCCTCTTTCAGTGATGGTAACCGTATGTCCTTCATGGGTTTTTGCCTGTCCATAAGATTTTCCATGCTCGGTTTGGATAGGTTTTACATCCTCCTCCCGAATACTGGATTTTCCTTTTTCCTTCATCCATTCAGGTCGATAATCTTTCTTCCCCTTCTCAATAATTTTTCCTTTGAATTTGCTATAAGCTTTGCCTACTTTAGTATTTTTAATCTTTGCCTTAAAATTGGCAAGTTTGGGTGAGAATTTAGGCTCTAAAGCTTTTACTATTCTGGTTGCCAGAGCCCCTAAAGCCATGAACACCGCAATAATAGCCAATGCAAATCCACTATTAGCAATACGTTGATAAGCATATTGTAAACGATCATAACCAGTTTCAACATCATTACTTTCGTAATTAACCGTTGAATTATCATCTTTTGATTGTTCACCACCTTGCCCGCTTTCATTATTTTCGTTTTGTCTCTTCTTTTTGACAGCCTCTCCTTCTACACCATCATCATCAACAGTAAGTATATCAAAAACAGCTTTTGTTATAATACTGCCTTCTGTTGCTAACATTGATATTAATAAGCCTTCACCTAATGCTGTCGCAAATTCCAATCCCGCCATAATACCAGGTATTGCTCCGACTCCGCCAAAAAATGCACCTATTATACCTCCAATCAATACGCTTCCAATGGTAATCCAACCAGAAAACGCACCAACAACATTATTTAAAGTCTGCATCCATGCTAATCCGCCATCAACAGCTTTACTAAAATTATTATTAGAAATATTTTTCCATATTTCTGGGATAAGTGTCCATAACTTCGGAGCATCTGTACGAACAGGACCTCCTTCTGCAAAGGGCCAAACTAAATACCATATCATTTTTTTCATTTCGCCCCACCAATTGCCCGCCATATAACCCAAGATAGGCTGCAGGTAAGTCCATACTCCTGTAATATGTTTTGCAAATGATACTCCGGCTTGTCCAAAGAATTTTTTAAACTGATTGTTTGCTTCTCCGGGTATTTTTTCTATAAACGGAGCTATAAAACCAATAACATATTTTTCTAAAATCTTTGGATCGTTCCAAATCTCTTGAATTCCGGTTATTAAATTTTTGAAAAGATTGTATTGCTTTTCAATATCAAAGATAAACTCAAGCATTTTAATTATTCCGGAAACAATCGTATTAATCGCATCAAGCACAAAATTATATACCGCTTGCAACGCTCCCAGTAAGGTATCTACTGCTTGAGCCATGAAATCAATAATAGCAGCCACCGCTTTCTTAAAGACTTCAAAAACCTGATTCACCAATTTTTCGGCTGCAGCTACGTATTTATCTATTTTGGCTTTCAGTCGGTCTCTTATAGCAGGGAACGCAGCCAAAGCAATATCCAGAAAGCCTTTTAATAATGAAGCAAATCCTTTGATAAGATTTACAATAGCTTTTCGGGCAATTTCCAGTGCAGCTAAAACTAATTTTTTGGCAGCCTCAAAAATGGCTTTAACTGCTTCCCGCAGTTTGGTGAAAATATAATTCAATGCATTTTTAAGCGCATTAATGAATGCTGAAGCCTTGTCTGCAACCCAGCCGAAGAATCCGCCGCTTTCTTTTTTCTTTTCAGCTTTTTTCTCTTGTGCATTTTTGTCGGCTTCCTGTTTTTTCTTGAGAGCTTCTTTGTTAGCCGTATCAATATGACCCTGAGCTGCCGTTTCGCCTTTGCTCTTTTCCGTTTTTATATTCCCAAGTGTTGTTTTGGTATAGTCATTAGATTTTTTAGCAAAATCTGCCTCCGTTTTATCAAGTGCATTTTGCCATTCCACTCTGGAACTGTGAACATCCGACTGGGCATCTTTTACCGTTTTAAGCTGATTTTGGTGAGATTTATCTTTTTCCTCTCCTATCTTTGTTTCGGCATTTTGTTCCTGCTCAAGCATTTTTTGGTGATGCTCCAGTTCGGCTGCCTGATATTTTTCATTCTCTGCCTCTATTTTCGTCTGAATAACAGGTGCAAACTGAGCATTAATTCCGGATTCATCAATACCTTCCAATTTCAGGGCATTAATAGGCTGCTTTTTAGCTGCCTTGGAAGTTATTTTGTGTGAAGGTTTTAGAATTTCATCTTTTGGTTTCTTAATAATGTCGTTCTCACCATAATCTTTATGAATATCTTGTCCTGCATGATCTTTTTTGATGCTGAGATCCTGAGCAACATCATGCTGCTCGATAGACAGGTGCTCTAGATCTGCTTCTCCCGTAAGATCTAATCTTGCGCTTTGCTGCATTGTTGCAGGAATTGCAGAAGTATTTAGATTAATCGCATCCAGCTGGCTTTGGGCCTGCTTTTCAATACCTCCCTTTGCATTTGCTGTCTTAAAAGTATAATCAACTTTTTTAAGCGGGTCTTTTTGTGGGAATGAGATTTCTTTCAGCTGTGATTTTTGACTTACAGATTTAACCGTCTTTTTGCTTGATTTTGCTGTTGTTTTATTAGCTTTTGTTTTACTTTTTCCTTTAGATCTGGAAAAAGCACTGCCCGTTTTTGCATTTACTTTTGGAAGTCCGGTTGTGGCTTTCTCGGCTTGGTTATGTAAAAGTGTAGTACTGTTGTTTTGAACAGCATTAAAATGATCTGCCAGTTGTGTCGCCGGAGAATGGGACAAGTCTGCCAAAGAAAAATCAGCATTGGCTTTGCCTTCTGTTTTTATCTGCTGCTTGGTTTCCAGATTTTTTTTATTTTCCTGATGAGCTGCTGCCTGTTCTTCTAATGTTTTTGGCATATACGTTCCGGATTTCAGATCATGATAATCTTTAACCTGACTGATATTCAGCGTGGAAATATAATCTTTTTCCGCTTTTTGGGTATCCGGATGATTGATATCCCCGGTTTCTGCCATACTTTCCTGATGTTTTTTAAACATGATCCCGGAACCCTGATCGTAAATGGTCTGTGAACCGTGAACCGGAGCGATAATTCCGTTTGCATTTGTCTTATTGATATTCGGGGTTGCGAATCCTGCGAGAACTGCAGATTCTTCCGGTTTTTGGGTTTTTAAAGGAGCAACTTCCGTCACAGGCAGAGATACCACCACCGGTTTTTTAGCCTTCTGCTTTTTGCTCTGGCTATGATGGTTTTTGTTGTCTTTTTCTACAGGTTTTGCTGCTTTCATTGACTTAGTGTTTTTTAATTATATTTTGTTTAAAAGGCACGTAAAGCACAACAATGGAAGCTGTGCTTTACCGTACCTGATGGAACTGAAAATCAGACTCGGTAACGTAGTTATTTAAGATTTCACTGCCTGTAAGGTGTAAACAGCGTTATGATGAGAAATCGGAAGTGCTGTGCTTTTTTCTTTTGATCCGGCTGAAATTCCAGATTCAAAATTCAGAATTTTTAAGGAGAATAAACCTCTTTTGGAGCGGGGGATTCTGTAGTTGCAGTAAGTGGTTTCCCGAAATGATTTCTGATGACGGTAATACAGAAATTTACTTTAAACCTTTACCACAAAAGATGCAAGAAATTTAAACACTTTAGTTTTTTTAAGTTTAATGCTAAATGAAAAAAAGAGCATATAAGTTAAAAAATCAAAGATTTTTTAATGTCTTGATTATTTTAAATGGGACGTTTACTGTTATGCAATTTTATTGCAGTATTCTTTCTCTACGCTCCACTGTCCTGTACCGAAAGTTTACTGTGATGTATTTTTATTGCAGTATTGTATATTTATATTCCATTGTTATGGATTGAATGTTTACTGTACAGCAATTTTAACAAAATGTTCTCCGTTTACATTCCACTGTCTTAGATTGAAGGCTTACTGTTCTGCAACTTTATTATTGCTCACCTTTTCTACTGCTTACTACAGTACATTTTTATCAATGCTCACTCCTTCCCATACTCCGGTAAGCTATATTTTAGCCTTACTGCACTACAATTTTATTCAAACCCACTTTTCCTAAAGCTTAGTACACAAGATTCAAATAATATTTTAAAGGAGTTTAGCCTGCTTCATGTAATGACGTTTTCAGATGTTGGTTTTTAACAACAATAATTAATTGTTTTTGATATTTTTCCTGCTTCGAAGGATTTCTTTGTTCTTTATTTTATCTCTTCTTTCTTTTCTTTTTCTTCTTCAGGCTGTCTGTTTGGCTGGTTTCCGATGTAAAGATTCATGGTTGTATCAATCCAGTTGGGAAGATTGGTGGTAATCATTTTCAGGAACTTGTCGTAGCCATAGCCGAGTACAAACAATATTCCTGTGGAATACCATTTGTTGTGGAGTTCGGCACTTTTCATGACATAGCTCATGGTGAAACCGACAATAATCACGATAATTAAGGTGATGATATGTTCCCAAGGCCTCTTTTTTTCTTTGTTCTGTATGGAGATCAATACTCTTAACAGTCCTCCCGAAAATGCAATGGCAGTTCCGATGAGGAGGGCTTTTATACTATCTAAATTCATTCTTCATATTGTTATTCATTAAAATTGATTTTTCACAACGCTAAGTTGTTAATCGTCCTGATCGAGCATATACATATCATCCAGAAATTTTCTGCTCGTTTCGATGTTTTCGTTTTCGCTGAGGTAAGCCAGCTCGTCTATAAGATCACTGATGTCTCTATCGGGATCCTGAAATTTTTCTAAGTTTTCTTTAATTTTTTTGTTCTCTTCTTTTTCCATGACTACCAAAATTTATTAATGCTGATTTTTAATTTTCAATTTCTTCCTGTTACTTTCGAAACCATTGTATTGCAGGTTAATCTTTAGCCTCAAAAGCATCGTTCCGGAAAGTAAAACAGTTTTTACCTTGCTGTTGTTCTCTATAAATTAAATGGATAATGAAAAGACAATCTTTTATTGATCTGATGGGCAGATTGAATTAGAAGCACTGAACTGTGCGGTTGCTTGGTCTTAAGCTTTTTAGAATATAATTTTCCGGCTCTAATTTTTTGTGATGGTGGATCAGTTGTAAAAGATTGTCCTGAGGAAGCCGCACGAAATGCGGATATTTAATAACTTTTGTTTTTCCGTTTTACTCCTGAATAATGTTGTAAATGGTTCTTTCCGACAAAAACAGCATCTCCGTAAGCTCGGTTACAATAACTTTCATTTGTTTGTCCTGATTGCGTTTTACATAATCGTTGACAAAGTCTTTTCTTTTCTCTACAAGTTCTTTACTACGTTTCATTTTTAAAAAGGTTAAAAGTTGTTTTAATAAAATAATTTTTCGTGTCTTTTTTTGATCAATTGAGTCAATAAAATCCTGCAAAGGCTTAAGTCTGCCTCTGAAAAGATGTTTAATGATGTTGTTTGATTTTTAATTCTCAGAAGTCGGCTTCCTGTGTTTTCCGGCGCAGTTTCATCGGCCTGTCTTCCTGAATTTTATTTTCCTTCGTATGCGAAAAGTATCTTCATATACAATTTGTTTAAACTTAATAGCAAAGGCGCAAGAATTTTATCTGCAATAAAATTAAGCATCAATCCTTGTTGGAAATCTTGGATTTTCCTGCGCCTCTAAAGATCTGAGACCAATAAAATCTTGAGTCTTTGCTTCTTCCAACAAGAAGCTCTTTATTTAAAAAAGTTTAAACAAATTCATATTAAAGAATGAATTTCTTTCTGCAAACTCAGATTCTCCGCTTTGGAATGTATTTAAATTATTACTGACAGTTATAATGAATCGATATTTTATAATCTGAACAGCAGCTTTGTCTTACATTTTCAACGGTCTGTGTTTATGGTCGTTAAAACAAAACAGCAAATGTTCGCATTACCAATTTAAAAAATGCACATTTTTCGGAAAAAAAAATTTAAAATCAATAACAAAAATATTCATATCAATATAAAAACGCACTTTTTACAGTAATTTCTATTATTGAAATTTCATCTTCTGTCTGTAAACAAAAAGCACATAAACAATTTTAAATATTTGATTAACAAACTGTATTAAACCAAAAAAAATTAAAAAGCATCAAATATGTATTAAATTGTTGTGATAATTTTTGTACATTTGCCGTATTCTGTTTTAACAACGCGACAAATATACGAACAATGTTCGTATTTCAAAATAAAAAAGGAAAATATTTTGCGTATTTTTTCATAAATAACGATAAACATATCAAAATGACCAACTTAGAATTCAAAGAGATCAGAAAGAAATTAAAGATGAAGCAGGCCGAGATTGCCGAGGCGATAGGAGTTGGTACGAGAGCCGTCCAGTACTGGGAAAAAGGGGAAAGAAAAATACCGGAAACCACTGCTTATTTTGTAAAAAATCTTTTGCAGGAACAGCAGCAGAAACAGGATAACAGTGCTTCTCCTCTTGCTTATTCGGATCTAAAGATCATGTACGTTCCGTTGGCGAACCAATACGCACAAGCCGGATATCTGAGCAGATTTGCAGATGAGGAATATATAGAAAGTTTACCCACGATTCCTTTCAGTGATGATGTGGAACATCGCGGCGAATATATGTGCTTCGAAGTCCGTGGCGACAGTATGGACGACGGCTCCTACGAAAGTTATCTTGAAGGCGATATTATTTTATGCAGAAATATCCGTCAGGATTACTGGATGAGCAAGCTGCATTATGATAAGTGGGATTTTGTCATTGTACACAAAGAAAAAGGGATTCTTGTGAAAAGGATCATCAATCATGATGTGGAACGAGGCATTATCACTCTTCATTCTCTGAATGAATATTACGAAGATTTTGAAATCCATCTTGAAGATGTAGCCAAACTTTTCAATATCATCAGTACGAGACGTAAAAATAACAGAAGGTGATAGAAAGCTTTATCATAGAATAAAAAGTCCGTCTCACAACGAGTGAAAACGGACTTATTTTATAATTTCACTTGATATCTATTGCTTTTTAATCTATTAAACACTCGTAGTGCATTTAGGCAATATTGATTTTTAAATTATTGATATTCCTATTTGCATTTCTGTTTATTGTTTGAATAATAGTGAGCGTTACTATTTTTGAAAGTATCCTTGTTTTAAAACCTAAAAAACTTTTGGCGTAATTCCTTCTAATCATAAACTGGTCACAAAGTTGAGAGAATAAAGTTTCTATCCTCTTTCTGCACTTCTGTATTATGTAAGGCTGAATTTTATAATTTTTTTGGTTCTTTCTCATTGGAACTTCCAGTTTTATATTATGCGATGTAAACAGGTCTAATTGGTACTCTGCAGACAAATATCCTTTATCACCCAAGATTGTACAATTTTCAATTTGTTGCTTTATATCTTTCAGATAATGAATGTCATGTACTGAGGCTGGGATAATATCCAAACTTTGAAACACATCTTCTGCTGAACAAACCGCATGAAGTTTATAACCATAGTAATGCATTTTCTGTGAAGCACAATACCCTCTGTTTGGAAGAGCATAATCCGTTTCTTTACATATTCTACTGCGTGAACTTCTTGATAATTTGCAAACTTCTAATGGCATACTGTCTACTACAAAATACTTTTCAGAGCCATTAAACCTTTCTGCTAATAATTTTCTAATCCTTTCCATATGGTTAAACAGTTTCCTTTTTCTTCTATTGTAAACGCTTCGTTCGATAAGTGATTTAATTTCAACAGGTAAGATTCTAAAAAGCTGATGCTCACTATCAATACTCATATATTCAGAAGTCAGATTGATGGCGATTATCCTTAAATCTGTTAACTTGGGTTTTCGTATCTGAAATAAAAAATTCTCACTATCTAATTCTAATTTCTTTAATACTTCTAAAATTTTCTCGTAATTTGCTCTAAAGTTGTGCATTTAATTGTTTGTGTGGTAACTACAATTTACTGCTTTTTAGCAGCTTGCACAACTTTTACTCAATATAACACAAATGCACTACGGGTCTATTAAACAACTAATATCGGTTTGTAAGATACCTGTTGCACCAGTAATAGAAAATATTTTATCTCCAACTTGCTGACCATAATTGTAAATTTTTATATATGAATAGCTTCCACCCGTTACAGGAGTTCCGTTACTATTATATAATTGTGAACCAATATGGGGTGTTAAAGTATCAAATCCTAAAAGATGAGTATCTTTTGTTGTCCTGCAGGCAGAAGCGGTATCATCATGAAAGCTTACTCCGAAAGAGTATAATTGTGAAATTTTATAATCTCTGCTAATAACATTACTATATAAAATTTTCCCGTTAGAATAAGTAACCTTTAAACGCATCGAATAATTATGATTAACAGGATCAAATCCAAAAGCGTGAGAGGTTGTTCCACTTCCGTTATTTTCTAAAACCCAAGCCGAGCCTAAAGTAACATCAGTCAATTCCCATTCTGTCGCTTTAATTGCACCTTCATAAGTGGAAATTCTTACCGAATAAAGATATGCATTTGAAGAATTATCATAATGAGTACTTAAATCTGTTCCCGCATTATCCCAAGCTATTAACACTGGATAATAAGTACCAGATGTAAATTGTATAACATTTGACCAATCTGAAACCGTACCTGCTGGTGTACAATATTTTCTTGCCCTTATATACAGAACAGTATCATTGGGAATGTCTCCGCTATCCATTTGAATATTTTCAATTTGATTGTACTGAAATCCCACTCTAGAGTGAACGATTTTTGCAAAACTACTATCTGTTGCTATTTGGTATTCTGGTGACCAGGAACCTAAATTAAGGACCGTATAATCCATCACGATTTGTCCATTAGAAAGTACATCTACTTTATTAATAACTGGTGTTTCACAAGCTGAAGGATTACAATTTCCAATTTTAAATAAGCTTTTTCCTTTAGCTATAACCCCATCTTCATCCATTAATTCTACAATGAGCTCATAGTCACCTTCATTCTGAATAAAAGGAAGCTTTACAGTGTCTGAAGAGCTTGGAATAGGATTTATATTGTATTCGGAATATGGATCAGACGGACTTCCGTTTTTATTTTTATAATAAGCAATTGCGCTTTTTATTGGCTTAGAAGATGTGTAATCTACCTTAAATGAAATATTGCATGTTTCTGTTGCCATTATTTTATTTTATATTGTTATTAAATTTAATAAGCAAAGGGTGAATTTTTAATCTTTCAACTGCATAAGGATCCCCTTTCTTATTGTGATATTTATTTAGGAATACGTCCTTCACAGCAGTCTCCTCCTTCCTCGAAGACGATACCTTTAATAATGATGGGATTTTCTTCGTACCAATTTTCAAGAGATACATTCTGTTCACATCCGCCTCCAATAACTTTTACTTTTATGTTCGGAATTTTTCTCGGAGAAAGATTATTAAACGTATGAGTTACAAAACCTTTTGAATCCGGATTTTGAATTACCTGACTTCCATTATCAAGGAAATCCCAGCTATACTGATAATCCATGAAATTTTCTCCTGTTATTTTGAATTTCACAACAGATGCTGTTGAATCAGACTCAGGAATATCAACTTTCTCCACGACAATTCTCACCTGCGGTTCTGTAATCACGGTTACAGTACAATCAGTAGGTTTTCCGTTAACATTAAAACTGATTAGCTGGTTATGCAATTCCTGACTTACCGATGCAGGATTAAAGAAGTATAATCCGTCAACTACCTCTACACAACCATCCAGATCAGAATCTACATTTGCCGTTACGATGCCATTGAAAGGAAATACTGTAAACGGAATTTTCTCCGCTTTGGCACAAATAGTCGTATTAGGTAAACTCAGATTAATCTTCACTTTCGGCGTACAGCAGATGTACGGAAGCGAGAAATCTGCCACAATAACTTCATTTCTCCCAATATGATCATACACCATGATAAAAGTACCTCCTTTTGCAACTCCGTGTTTATGTTCTAAACCCGAATATTTATCAATATATTCATTAAAATACGCCTTTGAAAGATCTTTATTTTTTAATAATTCTTTGAAAGACAAAAGCATGATATCAAATCCGAGCTGTTGCTCATCTCTGATTTTTTTTATCTGATCAAATGCATCCTGATAATGCATTCCCTGATGTCCCTCAATATTATAAAATGAAGCTCTGTCAATGTTAAAACCTAAAGGTTTTCTCACATAAGATTCTTGTGAGAAAAGACCAGAATTATAGCCTATATTATTTCGGAAAGCCGGAGTTCTTACTTTATTAAAATCCCAAACTTTCAGGAAATTATCTGTAATCCTGTAATAAAAAGGGATTGCTTTATTCCCTAAGAATTCTGACTTTTGAGATGGGGTGATTTTAATGGCGGATTCCGCTTCTATTGGTATATCATTCCCAATGACTTCTACATTGCGGTTTGGATATTTAAAATTCTGTACCAGCAAATTAAAACGGCTAATTAATGTTTTAACTCTCTGCACCGCCTTTTCATCATCCAAGGCCGGAGAATTGTAAAACTGATGTCTTGAAGAATCCAGCTGAGTTTCTGAATTTAATTTCCCTAACATCATATGCTTAGGAAAAGAAGCAAAATCGGGAAGACACTTCGTAAAAGTCTTAGGAAGCAGTCTGATGATTTCGGAATACGTAGCCGTTAAATCTTTTACCACATCATAAGCATACTGAAAACCAAACGGAAGGTTAAGACATTCTTCCAAAACACTTTTAAAAGTAAGATGATCCGCAACAGGAAGTCCAAACATTTTAGAAATTTCGTAGATTTTTCTAAAAACCAGCTCACCATAGCCGTTTCTTTCTAAAACATCGGCATACATATTTTTTAAATCGGCATAGGAAAATCTTGTTTCAATTCCTTTTTCCTGAATAAGCCTTTCCAGAATCACGCGTTCCTGCTTTACCGAGCCTAATATGTCCTCTATAAATAACGGATGCGGCTGAATACGGTCTTTCTGAAGAATATAATTAGCACCCTGTTCGTTTGTAACCAATACTTTAAGATTTCGGATCTGCTGAATTCCGTGGTTGTCACAGTCGACGCCTCTACAAGGCTTTACTTCTTTCTCATAGCTTTCCAGATAGAGCATTAAATATTGATCTTCCAGATTTGAGAAATTAGCAACAGGCTGAAAATCTGAAGTTGCTTCCTGAACTGTTGCCAGCTCCCAAAGTTCAATCTGTCCTCCGTTTTCGTCATAAAATGGAGGATAGTTTACCTTGAAATTGTCGTATTTTTTAAAGTGAGTATATTCTTTACTATCAATGCTGATTGTCTTTAAATCACTTACATATAACTCTTCGCTTACCTTACTCGTATTATTCAGGGTAAGCAGATCTCCGTCTGTTGTAACTGCAACTCCCTGCGAAAGTTTTATGCTGTTGAGTTTTTTATTGGAATAGGTAAGCTCAGGTTTAAAACCACATACTATACCTACCCCCTGAAGCATTACTCTGGATAAGCGATCCTGATCTTCAAAAAAGTCTAAAAACTCATTGAACTGAGTATATTCAATGTATTGTCCTTTGCTGAATTTGCGGTACCGGGTCGATATATCACTTAATTGAATAAAGTTCCGGTATTTCTCCGGTATATTATTTAATTGATTATTCATTATTGTTCATTTTTAATGATTTGTTAAAATGATTTAAACAACACCTTAGACAAATGTATTTCTAAGGTGTTATTTTAATTACTGCTCTGATTCTTAACTGAACTTATTGGCAAGTCTGGCATTTACAGGAAGACTGGGCAGTAAATACTTTTTTTGTAAGCGTATTTAAATATTCCCTATACTTCCGGATAAAAATCTCTGCTGTTTCCGACATAAGAATCCTGTCCTGTACAGTATCGAAACTTATATACACCACATCGTTCAGGATAAAAATCTGCTTTATATCAATCACAGAATCTTTTGTAGTTAATAAGCTGTTTACCTCAATCGTAATTCCGTCTTTTTCATATGTATCAATCAGTTTCATACTATTATGGTTTTACTTCTCCTGTACAAGGATTAATTGTTAAGAAATTATTTCTAGGACATCCGTCATAAATCACGACTCCGCCAAGTTTTAATGTAGTCCATGCCACACCATCATGACAGCTATTGTCTGCACATACTAAAGAGAATGATATAAACCCTTCCCCATTCAGATCTGTGGCTGCGATAGACTGTGCATCCGTAGGACTCAGGAAGAAGGTATTAATCCTGTTTGGTCCTCTAAGTTCACCATTCGGACGTAATTGTCCGTTTTCAAGAGTTTCACTTGCATTATTCAGGTTCACACCACCGATTCTGTACACTCCGTTCGCCATTAAATTGAATTTCGCGCTATTACATCTGTGATTTCCGGGACATGGTCCTAAGCTTTCATTGTACTGAACGGTAATCTCCAGACTAGAGAGACACTGAACGAGTGACTGACCTTTCAGTTTTATAGGGGATATCGTATATTGTGTGCTGCATTCACTTCCATTACTCACAGAAAGTATCGGGTTGAACGTATCTTCCTGACCAGCAACCAGATTATAGGTATGAGATTGATTTACAACTCCATTTGCATCAGGAGCTGGTTTCGTTACAGTAACTAACTGACCGTCACCGAAATTCCAGTTATAGTCAAGATTACCTAAATTATTACCAGAAACAGTAAATGTTACCGTTGCTGTAGGATTTGTAGGGTTTTCTCCATTTACAGGAGTTCCTGTTGTTACCGTAACATTTGGAACTTCATTAACAATCATTTGAGTATCCACAGGATCATCATTAACTGTGAAAGTAATGGTTTGTCCGAGATAAGCTGCGCCAACCAATGCCGGATCAAAATAACTTTGTCCTCCGGTCTGGGTAATGGCGGATATTTCTGTTCCGTTTACAAATGCTTTTACCTGACCATCCAAAGGAACGATTGTCATAAGAACCGGTTTTTCATTTTGGCAAAGTTTACCTGAAGGTAATGATAAGAACACAGGATCTTTTTTGGAACAGCATAAATAAGGCAATGAGAAATCTGCAAGAACCTGATTATTGGCTTCCGATTCGCAGATTAAAACAAAGGTTCCGCCCGGTTCTACACCGGAAAGATGCTCCAAACCGGATTTTCTTTCTAAAAAATCGCTTAAAAGTTCTGTAGAAATTTCTTCTTTTCTGGGATCTTCTTTTACGATCGTAACGTCGTCTGATGATCCGGAAGGGGTCTCAAATTTAGCTTTATTCAATAATTTAAGATCACTGTCTAGTTTCGATAAATTAAGGAGCGCATTTTTAGGATCGCCAGTTTCTTTGCTGATCTCATTGGAAACAGACAATAATTTATTTCTGAGCTCTTCAATGGAAACTTTTCTTGGCTCTTCAGGCTCATCGTCTGTTTTTTTACCGTCATTTAAAAGTAAAACGCTAACGTCAAAAGCCAGTCCGTACTTCACTTTAAGATCATTAATATTCTGTACCGCTGTTTCATAAGGCAATCCAAGATGACCTTCAATTCTATAGAAATCATTGTTATCGATATTATAATTCAGAGGATTCTGAACATGATCTTCTGATGATAAGTTCGCAGTATGATAACTTAAATTATACGTTTCTCTGTCTGTTTTTGTCTTTTCGAAATTCCACTTATCAAGTAAAGACTTATCGACATTATAATAATATGGGATTGCTTTTTCTCCTAATCTTACATAAAGATTGGACGGTGTAATTTTAACCGGTCCTACATACGACTGAAATCCTTTGATTTTCTGAACAAAACGATTGGCAAGCAACATCAGCCTTTCATAATTTTCATCATCTTGGGTTGTGATGGGAGAATGATAGAATCCGTGACGGAAAGCAGCATATTCTCCCAGTTCCAAAGAACCTCCGACATATCCCAACATCAAATGTTTAGGGAATGAAGCAATAGTCGGGCAACATTCTACATTCAGATGTAAGATCAGTCCTTTTATTTCGTTGTAGGTATCTATGAGATCTTTCAGGAGATCATATCTGTACTGAAAATCATCCAGTCTTGGGGAAGATGCAGACAATAAAGTATTGAGTTTATTAAAAAGCGATAAACCACTGAAGTTAAGATCTATTTTAAAAGTATCTGCAATAGCACCAAAACCGTCGGACAATTTCGAAACAGAATCCATGGCGTTACGAAATTTTGTTTTTAACTGGTCTGCTGTTTCAACTTTAGGATCAAGAATCACTCTTTTAGCTTCAATATTCGGTAAACGATCAAAAAGTTCTTCGTAAGAATTATGAATTTTATACAGCGTATCTTTTGCATTTCCGCTCGTCATAAGATCGGAAACAGACTGAAAATCTGCCAAAAGCACTTTAAGATCAGAAACCTGCTCTGCTCCGGTGTTATCACAATCGGCATCTTCACAAGGAGTCTCATCATTAGAATAGCTTTCCAGATAAAGGATGATGATTTTTTCATTCAGTTTTTCCAGAGTTTTAATATCTTTAAAACTTCCTGTGTCTAATCCTTTAATTTTCATTTGCTTCAGTTCGTCTTCGGTTGCCAGTTCCAATAAAGGAATCTGTTCTTCTCCGATTCGGAAATGATCATACTTCACTTTGTCTTTATACTCTCTGAAGTATCTGTAATTTTTGGTATTAAAGTCTATGGTAACGTCCGAAGATTTTTCTTTTCCTGTACGAAGGGTAATTAAATCTCCGTCTGTGGTAACGCCTGCTCCCTGAGTTATCACAATGGTATCCAAAGCATTTTCAGCCTTTTGCGGAGCGATTTTTTCCATAACTTCTGTAATGAGACCGGAACTGGTAATTGTGGATTTAAATCCGCATACAATTCCTACACCGCTGAGAAGTGTTCTCGAGAGCCTGTCCTGATCTTCGAAATAGTCTATGAATTCATTTAACTGCCCATCCGTAAGTACCTGATTTTCGTTAAACTTTCTATATTGGGTTGTTACATTATCTAATTTAGCATTCATTGTTTTTCAATTTTATATGTTTGATTGTCCTAATATTATTTTTCCGTCCAGACTGTCGTTATCTTCCACAGCACAGTCTAAGAGTCTTCCCGGTCTGTAAATATTATTTAAGTTGGTAAGAGCCGTCAGTAAATTCTGAATGCTGTTTCCTAAATTGTTAAGGTTATTTTTTGCCTTATCCGAAAGATATTTTTTAAATGCCGTTTCAAATGCAGACAAATCGTTCTGAGCGGTTTGTTTTTCACTTAAACGATCTCCCACCCAACAGATTTTAGCCAGAATATGAGCCGGAATCTCCTGTCGGATCACAGTTTCTGCATAACGTCTGAAGTCAGGATCCTGAAAACGGTAGGCAAAGCCCGGAAGAACCACACTTATGCGGTAAGAATAAGGATCAAAAACATCATATTCACAGTCTTCTTCACAAGAGGACATTAAAGCATCTGCATAATCTATCGGATTTCCAGAAAGAATATCTCCGTCCTCATTAGGAGCTACTTCAAAAGAGGTTCCTACGATCATGCTTCCGATCCCTTCAAGATCCTGAAAAACTTTGAATGTGTCTTCTATGGACATACAACCAATTCCTTTGATCAGTTTGTAATCTTTGAATGCCGGTTTCAGCAATAAATGTTCTACAAGGAAAATTCCTTCTTCGGTAAAATCATATTTGAAATATCTTACCAGTTCTTCAATTCCCTTTTTTAATTCAGCTAAAGAAGGGTACGGATTGGTCATTTTATGAGTAGCCATTACGTTTTGTGGCTGGCTGTCATCCATAATTTCAAGATAATAGTTTCCTCCGGCAGACATTCGGATCTGAATATTCCCAATCAAATCATAATGAGTCTGATTTTCCTGTAAAAGCTCTAATGCATTTTTAAGATCTTCTTCGTCTATCTGAATGGTCTGGTAAATGGCTTCATGCAGATTTTTAGTTGCCGCATATTCGATATGGAATGAATTTACGGATGATAAAGTGATATTACTTTTTGCATCTTTTATTTTCCATGAATAGCTTGCCGTTCCGTCGTCACTTACCGATTTAATAATCGAAACAGGTGTTTGAGAAAGATTTCTCTGCTGATAATTTTTAATCCCCAGTAATCGAGCAATTCTTTTCTGTACCCCTGAAATATTGTCTGTATTCCAAACATTCGCAGTATCATCTAATGTATAATTATAACCCAATCCACGGTCTTTGCTCAACGATTTGTATTCGTTTAAGAAGGTTTCTTTATTGTTCAGTACAATTTCATCGGTAGATTTTCCGTACAGAGATTTCATCAGGAAAGTATAGTCGCTGAATGTTTCTGCAAAACGGGCAATCAAATGATCCAGCACTTCATTTCGGCGTTCCACACTGTTATCAAGCTCCTCGTATAAAGTATCTGTAAGTTTGTCGTCGTTTTCATCATAATCCGAAACCAATTCTTCAAAACCTTTGATGTTTTTAAGAGCCTGAGTAAAGAACGTTCTCTTTAAACCTCCACTGATACTTAAAACTTCTTTTACTTTTTCAAGGTGTTTGAAATAACTGGCAAGAATCTGGTCGAAAAACAAAAGATATCCTTTCATCTGTTTTGCCAAAGCTTCTCTTTCCGGGGTTGGATTTCCGATGATTCCGGAAATTCCTACTCCGTACGTATCCGGAAATTCATTTAAAATAGTCGCGTAATCCCCGATATCGTATGAAGTTCCCTGCGGCAGAGTCAACTCTTTATTTTGTCTTGCATCTTCTCTCAGTACTTCCTCCTCTTTTCTTAACGTTTCGAGATATTCATCTACTTTTTTAGTGTTAATATTCAACGGAAGCGCACCTTTCGTGTAACTGAATGAACTCAGATCGCAAAGCTCCGGTTTTTTACCTTTTTCAATACAGATCATCCAGTCATCGGTCTGCTTCACTGCACTGTCGCATCCGGCAATAGAAATTTCGTGGATTTCCTTCACTCCATCGATTTTCATGATTTCGCTGATGATATCAGAAAGTCGGACTTCTCTTCTTAACTGGCTTGCTTTCAATTCTTCAGTATCAATAAAACCATTATCGAGAATCGGTCCGTCAAAAATCTCATCTGTGGTAAGACCTTTTTCCAGCATCTGCTTTAATGAATAAAAATGAACTTCCGGAGCCAGATAATTGTTGATTGCTCTGATTACCTTTGCATGAACCAGTTCCTCATCTACTTTATTTACAAGTCCGATGCGGGCACATACTGCCACTTTCTGGGTTTCAATTTCTTTAATATCTACAAGATCTTCGCAAAGACCTCTGTTCTGGTGATAACGCTCCAGTATTTTTACTCTTGCATTCGATTTGTCACAATCTTCATTCTCACTATCGTCGATATCATCGGCATAATCTACATAAAGGTCATACAATCCTTTTACGTTAAAATGTTGTGTCTTTTCTCCGATAGGTTCAAAATCCAACTGTCCTGTTTTGCAATCCACATACAGCGTTTCGGTTCTCGGAACCAGCCAACAGTTGCTGATTGGTCTCGGATGACCGAATTTAAAGCTGATATCGATGAAGAGTTTTCTGTAATCAAGCTCCGTTAAAGGTCTGGAAGGTAAAACTTCCGTAGCTTTCAGGAATTGTGTATGAATATCTTTTTTTGCATCGTTTGAAGCAAGAATGTCTTCCATATTCATATTCATCCTCATCCCAAGATCTGTGATGGCGTAGCTTAAAACCTCCAGTGTGGTAATCCCCGGATCGTGAGAGTTATAATCTGTCCAAAGTTTTCCTCCTAATCCTTCTATATATTCAATACCTGTTCTGCGTAGAAAATGAAAATCGGTCTGATCCTGCGTTTCTATATTTTTGGGTATACTAATGTGCTTATTTTCTGACATAATTATGTTTCTGCTTGTTTGTTATTAAAGGCATACCTGTTCTGCAATAGTAACTTTGTGCTGTTTGGCAGATACGAGTATGGATTTCGGATCTACTTCGATTAAAGACTGTGTCTGTAAAACATTATTTACCAATATACTGGTCTCCTCAACGTAGTCTACATAATGCAGTTGTTCCAGATAATTAATGAGCTGATTAACATTCAGTTTCACATTAAAATCAATATCTTTAGTGTCTGTAAAAGCCCAAGGCGATATGTACTTTTTGATGTCTTCGTCTAATTGTTTTGTGTAAAATGTTTCATCATACTGATCGAAGAATTTCACCTTTGTTTCTACCTTCGCTTCTTTATAATTCGGGTTGATTACCTGAGCGTTGATGTGCATGGTATTCAATTCATTTATATAATTCTGAATTCTGTTCAGCGTGGCTCTGCTTACTCTTGGCTGATAAATATCAAAAGCGTTTTTATTTTTAATATTCGGAACAACCATCAGCGTAACGTATCCTGGAGCGAGGTAAGACTTTTCTGAAGTATGATTCAGGCATTTTACCTTGAAAACTTCCGGAAATTCCTGCAAAACGAGATGCTCGTAATCCCATTGTGTAACGGCTCTGTTTTTATGTCTCAGTCTTTCACTTACTCTTCTGTAGAATTCTGTATCTGTTTCTTTATATTTTCCGTCGAATGAGTTATACGGCTGGCTCACAGATTTTACCTGTGGAACTCTGGTAATAAGTCTGGAAATCGTATTGGCTTCCAAACCGTTGTTTAAGTGGGACAGATCGTTGTTCTGATTCTGGAATGTTGCCAGAACTGCCTGTGTATATATTCCCTGAACTTTACAAACCGCATCGTAACTTCTTCCTGACCTTGCTCTTACCCAGATTAACTGATCTGTAAATCTTGTGTAATTCAAATTAATATCTTTTGGAATTTTGAATTTTACAATTCCGGATTCCAGGAATTTTTTAGAATCATTCTGCAGCATAGAGTTTGAAAGATCAATCCATGTATTTCCGGAAAGGATGCTCCATTCGATATATTCTTTTTCTTCAAAAGTCTCGGCTAAAGGATTTTCGCTTCCTTCCAGCATCTGGATGAGAAGGGAAACCGTCATTTGCGGAACTGCTTCCAGACCGATGTACAATTCGCCTCCTTTCTGATGTACCGGAACAATGGTTTTCGTATCGATTTCCTTTTCATACTGCCCGAAAGCATCTTCATGATACATCTGTACTTCTTCACTTTTCAGAAGTTCTCCTTCAGAATCTTTTCTTAAAGAATGGTATGCAGTTTCTGTTGCGCTGTAGCTCAGTTCAATATCTTCCGCAAAAGGAATATAAGGTTCGTTCGGAACTACTTTCAGTTTTTGAGGATCTGATAAAACAAGCGTATATAATTTAGGATACAAGTCCTGCAATAAAGATTTCTTCAGTTTTACCCGTATCGCTTCGCCTGTACCTGCTTCATCACTGGTGCTTTTTACAGAAAACTGTGTCTGGTAAACATTTCCATTCTTTTTAAATAAAGCAATATCATTTTCCTGATTGTGCCAGATTTCTTTGTCTAACAACGCTGTATCGATCTTAAAATAATCGTCTCCTGTTACAACTGACGAATTTTTCAAATTATTAAAATCCTGCTGACTGATATTTGTATCCGGTTCCATGATATACCCGCTGTATAAATCCTTTATGGAAGCCGGCGTGTTTTTCCAATTGATGATAATGTCTGCGGTGTTCCACTTTTTAGAGAACATTTCAGGACATTTTATGTAAAAATTGGAACCTTTAATCGGCTGCGCAGTAAATGGATAATAGGATTTTTCGGAATTCAGTTCTCCATTGTCATTTTCAATCTGAAGAGATTTTATCCCTTTTACATCTACAGAAACTTCAATATTGTTGACCAATGCTTCTGAAAAAGCTTCATAGACTTCATAATATTTCTTCCCTTCAATCATGAATCTGAGAACAGGAAAGCTGGTCTGGAATGTTTCCTTCAGAACATCTTTATTGTATTTTACGATGGCAGGAAAATCTTTCGGTAATGTTAAAGAAAATGTTAAACGGTGTTTTTTATCACTTTTGGTTCCTGTTTCTCCATTTTCAGTACACTGTAATGCAATGTCGGACAACCATTCTTTTTCCCCGCTGCAAAGTACTTTGATGTTGTTCTGAAAGTCTTCTTTTTCAAGGTCTTTTAATTTTTGAACAGAATTTGCGTTGAAATCTATTTTCAGGGTAATTGTTCTGTCTCCTTCTTTTAAATCGAATAAAGATGATGCTACAGAAAAGCCCAGTTTCGCTTTTGGAAGTTCTTTATAGATCGATTTGTCCGAAGCTGTTTCTTCAGCATTGTATCCGAACGGCCACCAATAGTTTCCGCCTTCCGGCAGTTTTTCGCCCAAACCATCGGCAGAATTGGTAACCGGAGCCATTTTAAGCTCTTGTTTTCCGCCGTCGTTAAGAAGACTTTTAATTTCAACTACTTTTGCCTGATTGGCAATAAGTTCGTTATTGGTTTTGTAGACTCGTTTTTTTCCTTCCGCATCTTTATCTCCGTCCAGAAGTGTTCCTTCCGGAATTCTTTCCTGAATTGCTTTTTTAGCCAATTCAAAAATTACATAGACTTTGTCTTCTTTAGCATCATTCTTCTGAATCTGAAGGATCTCGTTATAGTAGAAATCCAGATGTCTTTTCGTTAAATTATTGAAAGCTTTTTTGGAAAAATCCAGCAATTTCAGAAAGCAGACGAACAAAGTAAGGTGAGGCGTTAGATTGCTGTCCTGTTCAAACTGGGAAATAAGATCTGTAACCTGTTTTTTCATACTTTTGTACTCTACGCTTTCTCTGCGCGGAATAGCATTGGTATCATCACCAAAGAAAAAGTTTCCCCACTTCTTATCTGGTATTGCTGTATCAGCATCTTTTTCAAAAAAATTTACATGACTGGCAAAATTGTTTGCAAATAGCAGCCAATCGAACAGATCGAAGTCGTGCAATTCGAGATTGCCGGGATCCAGATCTGCTAAAAAGCGCTGCATTTGTGATTTTCCTTCACGATAATGTGAAAATGTATCTGTTTTTTTCATTTGTTTATATTTATATTCTATGGTCAGATGCAATACTTAATGTAATGTTTCAGTAGTATTCAAAATGGTTACAAACATCCCGTAATTATTTATATTTCAGTAGCTTCACCTTTATAAAAAGGGAAAACCATATTGCTTCTGGTATTCGTATTCCTTACTTCGTAATCAATTTTTATCAACACTTCTCCTTCCAGTTCTTCCTGAGTATCGATGTCGATATTTAAAATGTTTATTCTGGGCTCGTGGTATAAAATGGCACGCTCGATGATTCCTTTCATCTGGGTAATCAGCGTTAAGTCCAAAGGTTTGAAAAGCATTTCCTGCAGGTCGCATCCGTAATCGGGGAACATGACGCGTTCTCCCGGTCTTGTGGAGAGTAAAATGATCAGACTGTTGTTGATGTCTTCCACATCTGTAGTCATTACCAGCTTTCCTTCAGTCTCATTAAACTCAGGCGGGAAACTCCAGCCTATTCCTAAAAAATCTGTATTTATTTTCATACGTTCTTGTATTATATTTAATTGTAACATCTCGCATCTGTAACATAGAGTTTTAGTTTTCTAACCGTTTGTTATTGATGTTTGTACATTTTTTAATCTTGCAGAATGTGTATCATCCGCCTATTAAAACAGTTGCTTCACCCGCGCTTATTACGCCTCCGTGAGCGGTAGAATCTCCCATTCTTGCGGCTGGTTTTCCGCCAATCATTACGCTTGAAGATCCTGCTGCAATGGTATCGGGCGGACCTGTGCATATTGCTTTGTCTCCTACTCTTGCTGCCGGTTTACCTCCTATAAGTACAGTAGGTTCACCTGCCGGAATGATGGGCCCGCCAACGTGCGGGGTAGTTCCCGTTACCATCGGACAGGTATGCATATCTGTAATTCTTGCTGCCGGTTTCATGATTAATTGATTTTAACTTGAGATCCTTTTACGATGGTTACTGCGCCTGATTTAAGCTCAGAACCGGAACTTCCTTCTGCTTTGAACTGTGCGGATGCTTTGATACCGATATTGGTTCCTTCCATCTTAATATCACCTTTTGCTTTGATCCTGATGTCTTTCCCACTTTCCATACTGATACCGTCTTTATTGAGGGTAAGAGTATTTTTATGCTCGTCTTCTATTTTAATGACATCTGCATCTTCGTCTACAGTTATTTTTTTGCCTTTTGGTGTTTCAAGGGTGTATGAAATTTTATCGTCATTAAAAATCATCTTCATTTTGCTGCGGGTAACAAATCCTTTTTCGTTGTTGTCATCGGAAGCTACAATAGGAGCCGGTTTTGCGCTGCTGTTCAGCATTCCCAGAACCACTGCATCATTGGGATCATCATTAATAAAACCAATGATTACCTCATCTCCGATTTCCGGTCTGAAGAACGATCCTCTGTTTTCTCCTGCATCAAGTGTGGCTACACGCGCCCAGATTCCCTCCTCTTCGTTATTGATGATCGGGATCTGCACCAGAATTCTGTCTTCTCCATCGGGATCGGATTCCAGTTGGGATACTTTCCCGATGTGCAGTCCGCTGATGGAAGGAATAATTCCTGAACCCGGCATTTCGCTCACATCATATGTTTCTGAGAACCATGTCGGAGAAAGCCCGAATTGTGCATCAACCAACCAGTTTCCTTCCGCGATTTCGTGACGGACGCCTGTTACGTAAATTTTTCCGTTGAAACGGTTTCCTACGCCTTGCAGCATTAATGAAACTCCCGGTTTTACAGCCGGAATTCCCTGAAATTTCACCCTTCCTCTGGTCTTTGCCAGTTGCTGGAAAGTTGCTTTCGCATCACTCCAGTCCTGAAGTTCACTCTGCGTAAGATTTCCACCATGTTTAAGCTGCAGATCGTCTATTCCAAATACTTTTGCCAGATCATCCGGTGAAAGGTTTCCGTTAAGTTTTACGCCAGGATCCTGAGCTTCCACTTCGGTAAGTTCCTGATCGGTATAGCTCCATGTTTTGGCTGAAATTTTTTTGAACTGATCTCTTGCGTCTATTTCTCCGTCAAATTCATGCACCGAAGATCCGTAAACCACTGTTTCCACTTCTTTTTTACTGAAATCGGGTTTCGCTATTTTAACGGTTCCGTCTTCTACAAAACAAAGTTTTCCGTTTGCCTGTGCTCTGGTGAGCATAAAATCCCAGTCGGAAGCTCTGTACTGAATCAATTCTTTGTGTGAATTTGAGGTAGCCTGAACATCGGCATTCAATCCGTTATTACTGATGAGTTCTCCGATAATGTCGCTGTCTTTGCTGTCGTAGAAATATTTACTTTTTCTGCCTAAAGTCATTTTCACCGCTTTATCCCTGCATTCTATGATGAGATAGGAAGAGCCGTTTCTTACTTTGATGTTGTGCTTTACAACAACTCCTTTAAAAATGCTTTCTTCGTCCGAATGGTAACCTGCGGTAATTTCAATTTCTTTTCCGGGAATCAGAAGATCTTCATTGCTTAGTTTAAAATCCTGTTCCGGTACGCTTCCATCCAAAATAACAATGTGGGCATAAGGAATTCTGTTTACTTCTTTTTCTACAACAATACTTTTTACCCCATATTTCCCGGGTAACTCGGTACCTCCGGACATTACTTTAAAAGTGATCAGATCCGGATTTTTTGATGTTTTTATGTATCCGCTATTGTTCATGTTATGCTATTTTTTCTATGGGTGGAAAGTAGAGTTCAGTTCCCGGTTTCAACTGTCTGAAATTGATGAGATTATTAACTTTAGCGACTTCCAGGTAATATTTGGAGTCTCCGTAGATTCTTTCAGTCATTAAGGGTAAAGTATCTCCTGCCTGTACGGTTCTTTTGTGGGTAAGGTCTGGAGAAGATTTTTTAGCTTTTTCTGCAATAAGTTCCTGACTGATACCTTCTACAAAAGTTGCTTTACCTATAGCTCTTAACGGTGTTCCATCTTTGTTGAACATTTTATAATCTACTGTAAACTCCGTAAGAGCACCTTTAAATTCAAATTCTCCCCATATCACAATAACACTATATGGTTTATGAAATGATCCCTTAAATTCACCTGTTGCTTTATAAAAACGTTCTAACTGTAAATTAACAGTATCATGCTTGAATTTATTTTTCTTTATGACATTGACAAGTTTATTACCCGAATATGTTTCCGTTACTCCAGTGCCATCAAATAAAAATTCCATTTGTAATGCTTGAGGAGCAACTTTAACAAATTTTGGACTACTTCCTGCTGCACCTTGCTCTTGGGCAGTGTTATATTCTATTTTACTGGTGAAAGAAAAACCTGTCGGATTAATAAAGGCTTCAAATGCATCACTATCAATAACACTTTTAAAGTTAATATCCTTGTACGTTCCTATCTTTACTTTCAAAACTTCTCCTCCTGTTTTCTTTATTTCTCCTATCATTATCTTTCTTTTTTACGTTTTTCTATATTTACTGCCTGCTCTACGCTTTCGCTAATTGCACACATAATTTTTCCTTCATCTACTGATGCGGTAGTTGTCGTTGCGGCTGCTTTTTCGTCCACATTTATTTTAATGTGAAGCTCTTTTATTTCTATTGGCATTTCGTTTATTTTTAATTAATTATTAATACGTAAAAAACTTAAAACCAATTATTTAACGTATTTATTTAAAAAAATCTAAGCACATAAAGCGTGTGTTCAGTCCTGTTATAGACCAATCCTTTATTTTTTTATCTTAAAATTTTTGCTGAATGTTATCCGAAAACTAACACACGGTAAGTGCTTAGATTTGATTTAGAAATTACAAGCCTAAACTTGCTAACGATGAGGGTATTTTGAAATATCTGTATTTCAGCTCTATTGTTTCAATGGCAAGCCTGCTTTCTTCTGCGTTGAATTCTGAAACGTTCCATTTTACCGGATAGGCTCCAACTACATTCCAGACCATTAAAGGGGCTGTAGACTGAAGTCCTCCTGAAAGTGTGATGACAAGATCTCTGGGTTCAAACTCGAAGTTTTCCATTGCATTTCTGCACCAGCTTATTAATCCTGAACTTACAATCAAGCCACGCTTAAGAACTAAATTTTCATATTTCGGTCTCAGAGGAAGCTGATGAAGAAATCTGTTTTCGCCTCCTTCGGCATATTCTTCGGTCTGAATTTCTGTAGATAAACCAGATATAGACTGAAATCTGGAGTCAATACCCTCTGTTGTCGAAATCCCGTTAACAATAAAAGAGAAACTGGTTGGAGGATATAAAAGAGCCATGATTAGTTATGTTCAATAGTTAAACCTTCGTGCGCAATTTCCAAAGTTTCAATTGCTACTTCATTACCTTCAGCTTTCAGATCGGTTGACTGTAATTTCAATGGGAAGGCATTTTTCACTTTCCACGTTACCGCAGGTGCGCCGTTCTCGTCTAAAAGAGAAATCGTAATGGATCTTCTTTCTACCGTGTTCATCTGAACCGTCTGCAACCATTCGAAATAATCGTTATCGCCTTTGAAAGTGCCTCTTTTTAAAGTGATGTTTCCGAATTTTGCCATTCCAGGCATTTTGATCTTGCTGAAATCCGGACTTGCTCCCTGTCTGTATTCAATGATATCGCGCTCGATGCTTAATCCCGAAACTTCCTGAAAACCGATGTTCGTTCCGCCCCAGTCTACTTCAAAGGAAAACTTTACTAATGGATATGTATTCATAATTGTCTTTATTTAATTTTGTTATTTCTTTGTTTAATTTTTACGCTTCCTGCAGTTTGTGTGAGAAACGAAGAACAATAAATTCTGCCGGACGAACTGCCGCCATACCGATTTCCACGATCATTCTGCCTTCAAGGATATCCTGTGCAGACATGGTTTTATTTAAGCCAACGCTTACATAGTAAGCTTCTTCCGGCTTGCTTCCTGCCAATGCTCCGTCCTGCCACTGCTGGTTCAGGAAGTTTTCGATCATGGTCTGTACGCGAACCCATGTATTGGCTGTGTTCGGTTCAAATACGAAACGTTCCGTTGCTTTTTTCACGGATTCTTCTACCATGTTGAAGAATCTGCGTACTGAAATGTATCTCCATTCGTTGCTGTTGCCGTCAAGCGTTCTTGCTCCCCAAACCAATGTCCCTTTTCCTGTAAAAGATCTGATAACGTTGATGGATTTTCCTGAAGTAGGATCTACATTAAGAGTCATCTGATCTTCGTGAGAAACTTTTACTGTAGGAGCCACTACATAGCTAAGTCCAACATTAGCAGGCGCTTTGAATACTCCGGAAGTGCTGTCTACTTTTGCATACACACCGGCAACTGCTGAGGACGGAGCCATCACTACTCTTTCAGACTCGATTGCTGCTTTAGCATTATTATACAGCTCTGTTCTGTTGGATTTTAGCCATTTTAAATTGTCTACATAGCCATTTGGAAGAGACAAAACATTTCCTGAGTCATCTTTTTCTTCAAAACTTGTAATTTTAACATCTTCATCTTCAAAGCTATGCGTTAAAACAGTTTCCAATTTCGGATAATAAGCAGCTCCATATTTCAAACGCTCTCCGCTTTGTCCTGAAGTTACATTATCTCTAAAGTCCTTAACTATATTAGCAGAATCTCCAAGAACGTCCATAATAACAAACCTGTCTTTCATTTCCTCTGCATGATTCAAAGCCAATCCATACAAACCGTAAGCCTCTAATGCTGGTAAAGATTCTGCATCTGGAAAAACGATTAGCGTAGGCTCATCTTCTTTTTCAAGAGTCTTAAGTCCTGTTTCTAATTCGCTTTTTAATACTTTTGTAGGATATCCTGAAGCTACTCCAACAGAAACAATATAACATGGACCGCCACCGTTTGCAAAATACATTTGCATAGCATGGTACATTTTGAATTTATCTAATTTAGTGGTATCAAAAGTGGTAGAGACGGTATTGTCTTTAACAGAAATTTTGATCTCTTTACCTTCGTTTTTTCCTTTACCAAAAACAGCCTCATATTCTAATAGAGAAGAAATTCTTGTCGGCTCATTTTTTGGTCCTTTTTCTGTATATCCGATGAAAGCAGGGATCGCTGTTTCTACTTGTGCTACGGAAGGCGGAAATTTTGCTAGTTCCTCCACGTAAACACCTGGTGTTTTGTAATTCATTTTGTTAAAAATTTAAAATTAATATTTAGTTATGTTCAATAGTTAAACCTTCGTGCGCAATTTCCAAAGTTTCAATTGCTACTTCATTACCTTCAGCTTTCAGATCGGTTGACTGTAATTTCAATGGGAAGGCATTTTTCACTTTCCACGTTACCGCAGGTGCGCCGTTCTCGTCTAAAAGAGAAATCGTAATGGATCTTCTTTCTACCGTGTTCATCTGAACCGTCTGCAACCATTCGAAATAATCGTTATCGCCTTTGAAAGTGCCTCTTTTTAAAGTGATGTTTCCGAATTTTGCCATTCCAGGCATTTTGATCTTGCTGAAATCCGGACTTGCTCCCTGTCTGTATTCAATGATATCGCGCTCGATGCTTAATCCCGAAACTTCCTGAAAACCGATGTTCGTTCCGCCCCAGTCTACTTCAAAGGAAAACTTTACTAATGGATATGTATTCATAATTGTCTTTATTTAATTTTGTTATTTCTTTGTTTAATTTTTACGCTTCCTGCAGTTTGTGTGAGAAACGAAGAACAATAAATTCTGCCGGACGAACTGCCGCCATACCGATTTCCACGATCATTCTGCCTTCAAGGATATCCTGTGCAGACATGGTTTTATTTAAGCCAACGCTTACATAGTAAGCTTCTTCCGGCTTGCTTCCTGCCAATGCTCCGTCCTGCCACTGCTGGTTCAGGAAGTTTTCGATCATGGTCTGTACGCGAACCCATGTATTGGCTGTGTTCGGTTCAAATACGAAACGTTCCGTTGCTTTTTTCACGGATTCTTCTACCATGTTGAAGAATCTGCGTACTGAAATGTATCTCCATTCGTTGCTGTTGCCGTCAAGCGTTCTTGCTCCCCAAACCAATGTCCCTTTTCCTGTAAAAGATCTGATAACGTTGATGGATTTTCCTGAAGCCGGATCTACATTAAGTTCATCCTGACGTTTATTTGAAATTTTAATAACGGGAGAATCAACATAATTAAGTCCTGTATTTGCAGGTGCTTTGAATACTCCGGATGTACTGTCTACTTTAGCGTAAACACCTGCCATTGCTGAAGACGGAGCTAAAACTACTTTTTGGGATTCAATTGCCGCTTTAGCCTGATTGTACAGTTCAGAATTTTTTAATTTTAATTCTGCTAAGGTTGTTACACCGGAAGCACCCATCACCGCAACTTTATCATCTTTAAAGGCGTACGTCAAAATTGTTTTAAGGTTCGGATAATAAGCTGCTCCGTATTTTAGCCCTGTAGAAGTTACTTTATTTCTGAAAATAGCATCATCTCCTAAAATATCCATAATAACAAACCTGTCTTTCATAGATTCTGCCTGATCTAAGGCACTGTCATACAGAGAATAAACAGTTTTAATAGTTTGTTCATCATTCGCATTTGTAACAGACGTTACATTGGCATCAGCAGCAAGACTAATATCAGATGCTGTTTCCGCATCAGAATTAGCATCAATTAATGCCTGAGCCGCAGCCGCAGCCGCTAATTGAGCTTTTACAACAGCCGCAGCAAGATCCTCATCATTAGGTGCAGCGGCAGCAGCTTGTTGAGCCTGAGTAAGCGCTGTGTCAGCTGCAGTTTTTGCCGCTGTAGCTGCATTAATAGCAAGTAAAGCAGCATCAGCAGCCTCTTCGGCAGCATCAGCAAAGGCTTGAGCAGTTGCTACTTCATCATCCGTTGCTACCAAACCTTGAAGATCAGGAAAAACAATAAGTGTAGGCTCGTCTTCTTTTTTCAGTAAATCAAGAGCTGCTTCTAATTTAGCAGGACTTACTTTATTTTCTTTTATTACGCCGTTTTCTTTGTATTCAAATTTGTCTACCGAAACAATATAGCATGGTCCGCCTCCATTGGCAAAATACATTTGCATCGCGTAATACATTTTGAAATCGCTTACCTTTGGCTGAACTGCTGTTGCAGTACCCTCTTTGAAAGCTACAGCAAAAGTTTCGGCATATGCTTTTCCAAAAAGTTCTTTAAACTCCAGCATAGACGAGATTCTGGTGGGTTTGTTTTGTGTCCCTCCTTCTGTATATCCGATAAAAGCGGGAATAGCTGTTTCAACTTGCGCTACGGAAGGCGGAAATTTTGCCTCTTCCTCCACATAGACTCCAGGGGTTTTGTAATTCATTTGTTAAAAATTTTAAGTTAATATTAATTATCACTCGAAGCAGAACTTCAATATTTTGTTGTGATTGATTTTGGTTTTGTTATAGTTTGTGAGAAAAATTTAATACAATAAACTCTGCAGGACGTACTAAGGCTACTTCAATTTTTACATCCATGATGTCTGTTCCTCCGGATTTCACTTCAACTTTGTAAGCTTCTTTGGGAGAATTTCCTGCCAGTGCCCCATCGATCCACTGCTGATTAAGAAAATTCTCAATCATTGCTTTTGCTCTTAACCATGTGTGAATGACATGAGGCTGATTGATAAATTTTTCGTTAAGCGCTATGCTTATTGACTGTTTAAGCATGTTATAATAACGGCGTACGTGGATGTATTTCCACTCGTTATCTTTTTCATCTTCCTTTTTGTCTTTTCCATCCAGCGTTCTGGCTCCCCAAACCAAGGTTCCTTTTCCTGTGAAGCTTCTGATAGCGTTGATTGATTTTCCTTCATCATCAATGTTTAAATCGGATTGTTCTTCGTCGGAAATTTTTTCAGTCGGAGCTGTTACGTAATTCAAACTTACATTGGCGGGCGCTTTCCAGACTCCTCTTGTATTGTCTATTCTTCCGTAAATTCCTGCTATTGCAGATGATGGCGGCAAAACTACTTTCAGAGATTTCAGTAATTCTTTTATCTGATTATATAATGAAGAATTTGCTGTTTTCAGGGACACTAATGTTACCCCATTGGCAATTCCAACGGGCTGATTCTGCGTATCGAGGTGAGAAACAGGAGTTATTTTTTCATCAAAATGATAATTTAAAACCGTTTTCAGATGAGGAAAATAAGCTGCCGCATAACTTGAGGAATTTACTGTATTTCTGAAACTCTCCACTGCAGTAAGATTCCCGATTTTTGTAGTGGAATTTCCATAGTAAGTATCTAAAAGAGCAAACATATTTTGTGATTCTCCTGCAGATTCGGCTTTGGTAATTGCTGTATTATATAAGGCATGAAAATCAGAAGCGGTTAGTGATACGGCATCCGGGAAAATAACAAGAAGTGGCTCTTTTATATTATTGATTAAATTTAACCCTGATTCCAAAAGATATTTTTCCACCTGTGCTGCATTGTAATCTCCCACAGAAACGATGTAGCAAGCACCGCCTCCATTAGCAAAATACATTTGTAACGAATAATACATTAAAAATTTTGCCTTTGGTTCTAAAACTGTTATTCCTGCATCAGTATCTTTTAATGTAATACTTTCCATTTTTGCGCTCCCGAATTTTTTCTCAAAATCCAGAAGAGAGCTGATCTTTGATGGCTTATAATCAGGTGCGCTAGTATCATTGTCTTCGGAAGGCTTTCGTTCGGTATATCCTATGAATACAGGTACTGCAGTTTCTACTAATGCAATGGAGTTTGGAAGTTTTGGCAGTTCTTCAATAGAAACACCGGGTGTCGTCGGATTTGGTATGTTCATAAATTTTAAATTAAAGGGTTATTTGTTTTCTGATATTATTTAACCGTAATATCCTTGATATCAACATAATTAATAAGCTGAACATCAGAAATATTTTTAGCTCCAATCTTAACCACACTTACTTTATACATTACGGAAGGAATGATCTTTCCGCCCAATAAACCCCAAATGTAACTTAGCTGCTCAAACGGTACGGCATGCATTTCTGTTCTGAAAGTAAAATTGTTTTCTCCGATACCGGTTGCAACGTATTCCAATACATTTTTTGCACGAAGAACCTCAATAACTTTTGAAATGTTTATTAGAGCACTGTCATAATCCGTCATATTGGCTGTAACCATTACGAAAAGATTTACATATGCCGAAGGGCTTTCCATTTTTGTAACATTGGATGTATTTTTTACATATCTTGAGATATTTTTCATGGTAGATTCCTCCTGAACATTCAGTAAGGTAATCACCACTTTATTATCAAGTCCCGCAGCTCCGTCTTCATGCTTTGCGATGTCGTTAACCACAACATCTGCTAAACCGGCAGAATGCAACTCATTTTTTAAAACTGTTAATACTTCTTTTATCATAATTTTTGTTCTTTAGTATTATGGTGCAAACATACAATCAGCCCGACTTAAAAAACGAATATTTTGGGGGCTCCATCCTGTCTTTGCAGTAAATGCTTTTTTTGAATTTTCTTTTAACCTAAAAAATAAATCAATATAAAATAATGATAATCAAATAATTAACACCTACTAAATTTTAAAAAAAATTATCCTGATCTAAGACTTGTGAAATAAACACGGTTAACTGAAGGTAATTTTAAGGCGTGAAAAATGATTATTTTAAGTATAATGTTGTGAGATTCCTCCATTGATTTTTTTATCCGCTCAATATTTTTTCCAATTATCAATATCTGAAAAGATATAATTCCGAAATCTGATCAGATTTCATCCTTTTCTGAATTAAAAAATTTATCGTTTTTATTATCAGAACATAAGTTTATGATCTACTGCAAAGACAGAACAGCGAGGTCTTATTATTCGTTATACTGCTTTTCTTCCTCTAATTTTGACCCCATAATTTAAACTTTAATCACAATGAATATTAAAACTCTTTTTGGCAAACGCAATGAAATCATTGGCGGCCATTTTAATGAATTAAGATCAAAACTGGGTATGGCAAATCAGGACGAGGAAGTTGTTTTTTCTGTAAGAGAAGAAATCTGTAACGCCTGTCCTTTGAAAAACGGAAACAACTGCAATACCCAAAAATGGATTCATCCTCAGACTCTTGAAGTTTCAAGCGGTCCAAAAGACGGCTTCATAAGAGGTTGCGGATGCAGACTGAGTGCAAAACAGAGATCCAAATACAGCCTTTGTCCTGCAGGTTTCTGGGGCGGAGAATTTGACAAGAAATAGGCATTTTACGGTAATTCCACCATTGTATAACTCAAATTTATTTAATGTGAAGCAAGATCATATCATTCAGAAAGTTTTTATTGAAATTACGGTAAATAATAAAGAAAAAGGACTGAGTATAAAAGACGACATCAACAGTTTTCTGTCGATGGATGTGTTTCCGAAAATAGAAAAATACCTCAGTACTTTTGAACACAGATTAGAAGACCACATTTTGCAGATCCCTAAACTGGAATTGAATCTGGATGTAAAAAGCAGCGCATTAAATTCTGATCTGAAAGATAAAATTGCCCAAGTTTTCGAAGAGAAATTATCTGAGGTTACAAACTCTGTTTTAAATTCAGATGAGTTTACAGCAAATAATTCTGAAGCATATCTGGTGACCAATCATGAAAAAATTCTTCAAAGCTTTATTTATTTTTTGGAAAGCGGAAATGTACCTTGGTGGAATTCTGATAAAAAAAGTCTTTCTCTGCTTGAACCAAAAGTATTTAATGCTATTATTCAGGGTGAAAATTTTCAGAACTGCATTCTTCCTGTTTTTTCTAAAAGAAATGTGCAGGAAAGAATCATTCATCAGCTTTCTAATGAACAAATTGCCCAATTATGCAATGTTATTCTAAAAGACAAAGCATTAAAAATCAATTTACAATCAGAGATTATACAGTTGATCTCAAAGCTGGATCAGATGAACAGAATTATGATATGGAGACTGATTTTAAATATTTTGTCGAGGCATCTGAAATCTCCGAACATTTATATTGAGGATTATTTTTTAGAAGAAATACTGAAATCTGAGACTTTATCAAAAGATTTATTTTTTGTGAAAAATCATTTTCATAACCTAAAAACAGTATTAAAGATATTTCCGATCATCAAAGAGGCTGAATTGATTGAAAAAATTGAAGAGACATTCATCAAAAACGATCAAAATACAAAAAAGACAACGAAAAAAAATGAGCAAAATTCTAAGAAAACCATTGATGAGGTAATTCAAAATAGCAATAATTCTGAACAAAAAGCTGAAGAAATTATTTCTGATGAAGGACAATATGTTCAAAATGCCGGGCTGATTCTGATTCATCCGTTTATGAAAACTTTTTTTGAGCATTGTGATCTTCTGGACAAGAAAACTAATCAGCTTTCAGATCCGGAATTGGGTGCGCATCTGCTTCATTATATTGCTACCGGAAAAATAAATGCTCCTGAATATGACATGATATTTGAGAAATTTTTGTGCAATATTCCTCTTCATCAATCGATCAACCGACATATTAAGCTTACGCGTAAACACAAAACTCAAGTTAAAAATCTGATAGAAAGTGTTCAGCATAACTGGAGCGCTATGAAAACATCATCCGCAGAATTGCTCCGGAATGAATTTTTTCAACGTCCCGGAAAATTGGTTGTCATCGACCACGACTGTACTCTTACCGTAGAACGAAAGACACAGGATATTTTGCTGGAAAGACTTTCGTGGGGAATCGGTCTTGTGAAGCTTCCGTGGAAGGATCAGTTTATGTTTGTGAGCTGGTAAAGAGTTTTTAAAATCAAAGTCTGTCAGAACGTACAGACTTTGATTTTCCTATTTTTATAATAAATATAACTTAAGATAAATTTTTTTAGTTACTTCCCGATACAAAACTTCGAAAAAATATTCCCCAAAACCTCATTATTAGTCACCTCGCCCGAAATTTCACCGAGATGTTCCAGAGCGTTTCTCAGTTCGTAGGCTAAAAGTTCGGTAGAAATTTGGAAAGTAATTGCTTCTTTTACTTTTTGTACAGCTTCCAAAGATTTCTGTAGTGCTTCAAAATGACGCTGATTGGTAATCACAACATTGTTTTCAGAAGCTTTTAACTGTTCTACGTAAGAAGACAATTCATTTTTGAGATCCTGAATATTCTGATTTTCAACCGCTGAAATTTTAATAAAATCAAATTCCTGAGAAATTTTGCTTCTGAAGATATTTTCTACTTTTTCATATGTTGCAGGAGAAACCTCATCAATTTTTGTTGCACAGATAATCAGTTTCAGATCATCTCTTTGCAGAGACTGGATCATTTCAATGTCTTCGGAAAAATCTTCTGTTGCAGCATCGGCTAAATAAACCAGTATATTGGCATTTTCTACCTTTTCTTTGGCTTTTTTTACACCAATTGCTTCAATTTCATCCATCGTTTCACGCAATCCTGCCGTATCAATTAATCGGAAAGCATGACCTTTTATATGAAGAACCTCCTCTATCGTATCCCTCGTTGTTCCCGCGATATTGCTTACAATCGCTCTTTCTTCTTTTAGCAAAGCATTTAAAAGGGTAGATTTTCCGGCATTCGGTTTGCCGATGATGGCAACCGCAGTTCCGTTTTTGATGGCATTTCCGTATTGGAAACTTTCAATCAGGGAATTTAATTTTACTTCGATTTTATTTAAAAGCTCAACCAAAGCCGATCTGTCCGCAAATTCTACATCTTCTTCTGCAAAATCAAGCTCTAATTCAATTAATGAAACAAAATTCAGCAAATCGGTTCTCAGGAAAGAAATTTCGTTGGTAATTCCTCCTTTCAACTGATTAATTGCCACTTTTCTCGAAGCCTCATTTTCAGATGCAATAACATCAGCAATCGCTTCAGCCTGAGAAAGATCAATTCTTCCGTTAATGAAAGCTCGAAGCGTAAATTCTCCGGCTTTTGCCATCCTTGCTCCATTTTTAATTAGGGTTTCAAGAATACGTTTCCCAATGTGCGGCGACCCGTGAAAAGCAATTTCCACAGAATTTTCTGTCGTAAAACTTTTCGGAGCCAGAAAAATAGAAAGCATCACTTCATCAATCGCCTCTTCTCCATCCATAAAATATCCGTAATGAATGGTGTGAGACTTCTGTTTTGCCAAATTTTTCCCCGGAAAAGACTTTTGCACAACAGCTAAAGCTTCATCCCCCGAAACTCTTATAATTCCTAAAGCACCTACTCCATTGGCAGTTGCCAACGCACAAATGGTATCGTTATTCATACTGCAAATTTACGGTTTTTAACCGCAAACAAAAATATCCTTTATCTATTGCAATAATTTTACGAGTTCAAAATATTTTCAGTAACATAAAAATCAATCTCAAGACTTTCAAGCATTTTTTTTGGAGCTGTTTCCGGCTATCCACTCATACTCCTCACGCCAAACAAGCCACAGCTTTTGCCATTGCTTCCAATATTTGTTGCGGGGTAACCGTTTCTATCCGGGCTAAGAATGTCGGAAATTAATTATTGGTTTTCTAAATTCATCTTTAAAGCAAATTTTATCTTTCCCACTTTGTAACCACCCCGTCAAAAATTTCTTCGAAATTTTCGCCACCCCTCCAAAGGAGGGGAATTTCTATCAGGCAAAACATACAAATAAAAAATCATCTCAAGAACTGAGATGATTACCTGCTTTGAATTTACTATATGAAGATATGAATGATGTCTTTTTGCTGATACAAAGATAGATTTACCGATGGAGTTTTTTTTCAGGATAAACCCTAAAACCAGATCCGTAAAAATACGGTAATGCAAAAAAAATCGCCCCGCAAATACTTACAGGACGATTTTTTTATCTGTTTATTTTCTTTTACAAAGGACTTACCAGTTCAAGGAACCAGTCTTTCACTTCTCCTTCTAAATATGGCGCAATTTTCTCTTCACATGTTTTGTGATAAGCATTCAGCCAGTTGATCTCTTCCTCAGAAAGAATTTCTTTCACAATGGTATCTTTAAAGAACGGACAGAATGTTAAAGTCTCGAATTCGTAGAAAGTACCGTGAATGGTGGTTTCAGATTCTTTTACAGCGATCAGGTTTTCATGACGGATTCCATACTCACCTTCCAGATAATATCCGGGTTCGTTTGAGCAGACCATTCCGACCAATAATTCCTGCGGATTCATATCTTTTCTGATGTTTTGCGGACCTTCGTGAACGTTCATGAAACTTCCTACACCATGTCCGGTTCCATGGTTGTAATCTTTCCCTTCCATCCAAAGCGGAAGTCTTGCGATCGCATCCAACTGAACCCCTCTTGTTCCTTTCGGGAATTTTACCATCGATAAACGGATTAATCCCTGTAAAACCAATGTTGAATTTCTTTTGAATTCTTCAGAAACCGCTCCTAAAGCTAAAGTTCTTGTAATATCGGTCGTTCCTTCCAAATACTGACCTCCGGAATCTACCAAAATACTTGCATCATTCGTAACTTCTTTGCTTCCTTCGCTTTTTGCAGAATAATGCATAATAGCTCCGTTGTCTTTATAACCAACGATGCTTCCAAAGCTTTCGCCTACGAAATTCTCTCCTTCTGCACGGAAGCCTCTCAGTTTTTCACCGATAGAATATTCGTTCATGGCTTCTTTTCCCGCGTTGTGAGTTAGCCAGTAAAGGAATTTCACCATTGCAACGCCATCTCTTACCATTACTTTTCTGAAACCTTCAAGTTCTGTTTCGTTTTTCTGGGCTTTCATCAGATTTCCCGGAACCGGAGCTTTGATGAATTCATTTCCAGATTTCAACGCTTCAAAAATCGACTGGTTGCTGTTTGGTGAAACGAGAACTTTTTCGTTTTTAAATTCTTTCAGGCAATTATAGAATTCTTCGTAAGGCATCATTTTTACCCATGCTTCGTCCAGTTGTCTTCTGGCTTCTACTTCAAGTTTATCCAGATCTGTAAACAATTTCGCATCATTTTTAGTGATAACGACGTAGCCTAAAAACACGGGATTGCTTTCTACATCGCTTCCTCTTAAATTAAGCGTCCATGCTACATCATCCAAGCTTGAAATGATATGTACCGTTGCCTCAATGTCTTCCATTTTCTGGCGTATTGCCGCGATTTTGTCTACTACGGATTTTCCTGCTCTTTCTACAGGATGCACATATATTGGATTTTTCGAAGGTGTTCCTCTGTCTTTCCAGATTTCTTTCAGTAAAGGAAGGTCTTCAAGGGTAATATTTTTTGCGTTTAATTTCTGCGTTAAAAGCTCCCAGTTGGCGTGAGAAGTTGCCAGAGCATTTACCGCTACTTTTCCGTTCGCAGGAATTTCGGAAATAATCCAGTCGATATAATGAGGCGTTCCTTCCATTCCGTCTTTGAAAAGATCGATTCCTGAACCAGCCAGTTCGATCGGAGCCTGTGTAAAATATCTTCCGTCTGTCCAGAGTCCTGCCTTGTCTTTGGTAACTACCACAAAACCTGCAGAACCCAGAAATCCTGATAGCCATGCCCTCTCCTGCCATTCTTCCGGAAGATATTCGCTCATGTGAGGATCTGCGGAATATACTATAAATGCATCAACATTATTTTTCTGCATTTCTTCACGAAGCGCAGCTACTTTTTCCTTTGAAGTCATTTTATCTTAATTTTTTAAAGAGGGGAAGTTACGAATTTTTTGAGTTTTGAAGATGAAATTATTGTTGTTTTTAAACTGTTTCTGCATGATTGAACTTTTTTCTGTTCCGTGTTATTCTTGATTTCCTGAAATGGCAAATATTTGTGGAACGACAGAAATCCTAGCCCGGATTGCAGCATTTGTCTGAGCTCGTTTCTTGATTTTTGGATTTGCGGCGGCTCCGCCGCCGCAAATCCAAAAACTATAAACAGCGAGTGCGGAAAGCCGGAAAAGCTCCTGAAAAATAATCCGTTTTTATAATGAGGAAAGATCAGGAATTCTGAATTATATTGAAGAAAACAGCAATATTCAGATACCACAAGAATCAATTGTTGTCAAAATTTAACATTTTGGAAAGGTTATTGCTTACTTACAAAATATGGAAAGTCAGAATTACAAAAATCACAGAAAATTTTATCCGCCGCATCATTTCGTTTATCTTCCATTGCTTTTAGGATTGGAAATATTTGGCATTTACAAAATCTTTAATGATGAAAGCAACCAACTGATCTGGATTTTATTTTCTGCTGTTATTTTTCTTCTTTTCTATCTTGCGATTATGCTGAGACAGCATTATGCCTTAGTTTTACAGAATCGATTGGTTCGGTTAGAATTTAAACAAAGATATTACGAACTTTTCCAGCAGAGATCTGATGAGGTTGAAAGTAAGCTGAAATTTGACCAGATCGCAGCATTGAGATTTTCTTACGACGATGAGTTTAAGGAACTTCTTTACAAAGCTCTGAATGATAATATTTCGGGAGACGAAATCAAGAGATCAATAAAAAAATGGCGACCGGATCATCACAGAGTATAAAATTATCAAATAATAAACACCAAATAATAAATTAATCATGAAAAAATGGAGCTTATACAGTATGATGATATTTTGTCTGCTGACATTAACAAGCTGCGAAGCAGTAGAAACGATCTTTAAAGCAGGAATGTGGTGGGGAATTATCGTAGTAGTCGCCGTAATAGCTATTATTTTATGGCTGTTTTCAAGGGGTAGGAACTCTTAACCAAATCATCTTATGGAAAATTCAGACTTAGAACTCATCTCACATCTGAAGCCTTCGAAGATCGTAAAAATTATGAAAGATCCGGTAGCATCTGCAAAGGCGGTACATCTTATATATACCACCGATGCAGAAACAGCCGGAATTACACGGAAGAGAACCGGAAAAAAATATTCTTACTACAGAGACGGCGAAAAGATCAGGGATAAAGAAGAAATTACAAGAATTAACAAGCTGGTTATTCCTCCGGCGTGGGAAAATGTCTGGATCTGCGCTTTGGACAACGGACATCTTCAGGCAACCGGTTTTGATGTTAAAAAACGAAAACAATACCGTTATCATCCGCTTTGGAGTGCCCTGAGAAATCACACGAAGTTTTACAGAATGCTTCAGTTCGGGTATGCTTTACCCGATATCCGTCTTCAGGTAGAAAAAGATTTAGCTTTAAGAAATTTCGAAAAAAGAAAGATTCTTGCACTGATCGTAAGTTTAATGCAGAGAACCAATATAAGAATCGGCAATAACGCGTATGAAAAACTGTATGGTTCTTTTGGTTTAACGACTTTAAAGGAGAAACACGTTCAGGTTAAGGGACAGAAAATAACTTTTCATTTTAAAGGAAAAAAAGGCGTGATGCACGATATTGATCTGAAAAGTAAAAGGCTTTCCAGACTGGTGCAGAAGTGCAAAGATATTCCCGGAAGAGAACTTTTCCAGTACATTGATGATGAAGGAAACCGCCACACTGTAGATTCGGGAATGGTGAATGATTATATTAAAGAAATCAGCGGTGAAGATTTTACGGCGAAAGATTTTAGAACGTGGTCGGGAACCGTAAATGCTTTAATTGCTTTTAAGGAAATCGGCTATGCAGAAACCCATACAGAATACAAGAAAAAAGTGAAAGAAGCCCTTGAAATAGTTGCTTCCCATCTTGGAAATACCAGTACGGTATGCCGAAAATATTATGTCCATCCTTTGGTTATTAATCTGTATGAAAACAACACCATCAAAAAATATCTTGATGAGCTTGAACAAATAGAGGAAAACGATGGTAAAGCAGATCTTACACAGGAAGAAAAATTAGTTTTAAAAATTTTAGAAACTGAGAAAATGTAGAAGAATTAATGGTAAATGGTGAATTGTCAATTCCTCATGCCTGTCAATTTTCAATTATATTTTAAAATTCACAATTCACTTGCTGAGCAAAATTGATCATTCACACATTCTCTCGACCCAAATAATTGTTGTAAATTTGTATCATTAGCAAATAAAAAATATACAACTAATATGTCTAAAGCAATTTCGCAAGTACCATTTGCAGTAAACGAGCCCGTAAATTCGTATGCACCGGGAACTCCGGAAGTAAAAAGTCTGATCGCCCAGTACAAAAAAATGTGGGCAGAAAAGATCGAAATCCCAATGATCATCAATGGTGAAGAAGTAAAAACAGGAGATAAAGTTCAGCTTCAGTCGCCTCAGGATCATGCGCACGATTTCGGATTTTATCACAGAGGAACCATGCAGCATGTAGATGATGCGATAAACGCTGCACTGGCTGCGAAAAAAGAATGGAACGAACTGGGATGGGAACATCGTGCTGCCATTTTCTTAAAAGCGGCTGATCTTTTGGCAGGACCTTACAGAGACGTTATTAATGCAGCAACGATGATCGGACAGTCTAAGAACGTTCATCAGGCTGAAATTGATTCCGCTTGTGAATTCATCGATTTCTTAAGATTCAACGTAGAATTTATGACGGAAATGTATTCTGAACAGCCGGTTTCTGACGCAGGAATCTGGAACAGATTGGAATACAGACCATTGGAAGGATTCTGTTTTGCAGTAACTCCTTTCAACTTTACAGCGATTTCAGGAAATTTACCGACCTGTATGGCAATGCTTGGAAACGTAGTGGTTTGGAAACCTTCTGACAAGCAGGTTTATTCCGCAAAAGTAATCATGGATGTTCTTACGGAAGCAGGTCTTCCAAAAGGGGTTATCAACATGATCTTCACGGATGGAAAAGAAACGGCTGAGAAAGTTTTGGCGCACAGAGATTTTGCAGGACTTCACTTTACAGGTTCTACGAAAGTTTTCCAGGGAATGTGGAAAATGATCGGAGACAATATTCATAACTACAGAACGTATCCAAGAATCGTTGGAGAAACCGGAGGGAAAGATTTCGTAATTGCGCATCCTTCTGCAAACGTAGAAGCGGTGGCGACTGCTTTGGTAAGAGGTGCTTTCGAATATCAGGGACAGAAATGTTCTGCGGCTTCCAGAGCGTATATTCCTCAGTCTCTTTGGGCAGATGTGAAAAAAGTAATGGAAACTCAAATCGCTTCCATCAAAATCGGTTCTCCTGAAGATCCGTCTAACTTTGTAAATGCGGTAATTGACAAAAATTCTTTTGAAAAATGTAAAGGATATATTGACAGAGCGAATTCTTCGACTGAAGCAAACGTTGTAATCGGTGGTAAAACAGACGATTCTAAAGGATGGTTTGTACACCCGACTGTTATTGAAACTACAAATCCTCAGTACGAAAGTATGGTTGAGGAAATCTTCGGACCAATCTTGTCCATCTACGTTTATGAAGATGCAAAATGGGCTGAAACTTTACAGTTGGTAGATTCTTCTTCACCATATTCTTTAACGGGATCTGTTTTTGCACAGGATCGTTATGCGGTAAATGAAGCATTCAAAGCGTTGGAAAATGCATCCGGAAACTTCTACATCAATGACAAACCGACAGGAGCAGTTGTTGGTCAGCAGCCTTTCGGTGGCGGTAGAGCTTCAGGAACAAATGACAAAGCAGGTTCTAAAATGAACTTACTGAGATGGACTTCTGTAAGATCTATCAAAGAAACTTTTGTATCTCCTAAAGATTACAAATATCCGTATTTAGGATAATCATTAATGAACAATAGATAATTGTTGTTCTTATATCAATACAGCCCCGGAATTTTGGTTTCGGGGCTTTTTCTTTCTTTAAATTACTGATTGATAAGAGATTTATTAACACTTTTTAATTTATTTTATTGATAATTTAATAGGCTTACCAATACTTTCGGAATAATAATTGAATTAATCGTGTTACAATCACACCAAAAATAAAATATTATGAAAAAGTTATTGTTAATGGCAACAGTCGGAATGTTTGCGGTAAGTTGCGGTACAAAAGAATCGTCCATGTCGACCACCAATTCGGATTCTACAATGGTGGATAATACAACAGCCGTTGCTCCAGCCACAACAGACACCATGACTACGGCAAAAGCCAATCCGGACAGTATGAAGATGAAAATGGATTCTGCAAGCACTACTGTAAAATAACACAGAATTTTAACTTAAAAATTTCAAAATCCTCAGAAAATTTTCTGGGGATTTTTAATGCTCAGAAGTTTAAAAAGAACTTTTTACTTTTTACTTTTTACTTTTTACTTTTTACTTTTTACTTTTTACTTTTTACTTTTTAAATCATTATATTTGATATACACGAAACATTAAAAAATTTACTATGAAGAAATTATGGATTTGTGCCGTCTTAGGACTGGTATTTTTAGGAAGCTGCGCCGATAAGAAAGAAAACAGAGAAGAATTTAAAGAAGAACACAATAAAGATTCTTTAAGAAACAGAATGGGAGATTCTGCCGTTGCCTATTCAGAAACTACTGCTCCTCCTTCAGATAGTACAAAAGCAGCTTCAGATTCTACAAAAATGAAATAAAAAAACAAAACCGCAAAAAAAGCTGCGGTTTTGTACTTAAAAAAACTTGACTGAAAAAAACCGGGCAATCACCCCGATTGTATTGTTAGGAAGACTATTCTCCCAGATAAATAAAAGTATTCACTACAAGATAAGCAGATCTGTTATCTATAGATTTCCCTAATCCTCCTGTAGAAACAGTTGCTGTTCCTGCAACAGTATGCATATGCGCTCCTGCAGGTGCTGTATTGTTCAGCATTCCGATGCCGCCCCATGCGGTTGATCCTCCATCCGGCTGATAACCGCCGGAACTGTTGTTCACCGTGGTTCCACCCAACAAAAATCCGCCTTCTGTGGAAGAATGGGTATGAGATCCTGCACTTTGCGCCACCCCGTTTACCGGTCCTGAAAGGGTAATATTCGGTAGGTTAGACTGTAAAATGCCGAAATGGTTTTCGCCTCCTGTTGTGCCTAGAACTTCTCCGTTGGCTCTGGATTTTAAAACCCGGTCTCTGGAATCCGGCAGATTATCCGTGAATCCTAAACTTGCCGCTGCTGTCTGGCTCGCAGGTGAAAGTAAAGAAATACTTCTTCCGTCCAAAAGATACCATCCTGCGTGATCTGTCTTTTTTACAGAAGTTTTAATATCGCCGATGTTCTTGCTGTTTAATGATTTTTCATCACCAAGCATTAATTTCTGCCAGATCGTACCATCGAAATAATACAATCCCTGAGCATCTACTCTGTTGGTTTTTGAAGTGATTGAAGTTACCGGTGATGTTACATATACAATAGTTCCGGCGTGTGTGCTTGAATATCTGGAATCTCCCGCTTTTAGCTGATCTCCAGTTAATCTCGGGGGCAAAATACCCTCCGCAGTGGAGCCATCGCTGTTCTTTGCGACTACATCCAAACTCGTTATGGGATTTGCTGTATTGATCCCGATCTGCGAAAAGGCAAAATTAGATCCTACAGTAGCCATAACGACTGTAAAAATTGTTCTCATCCGTTTAATTCGTTACTAGTTAATGTTTCATGGTTTGGTGCAAAATATCGGTTACATATTTTACAACATTGGCTAGTGGCATTATTAGTTTTTAGTGTTTAGGTGAGCAGTACGGGTTTTATTTTTCCGGAAAGATTGGTAATAACTGCAGTAGTAATGGTTATCCCGTAAAACTGGCGCAAATATAATGCACTCAATAGTTTCTGCGAAAAGAAAGGTTATCCGTTTTCAGGAAAATGAAAAGAAAAAGACTAAGACTTTTGATCGTTTTCGTGAAAAAAAGGAATCATATCCGACTGATTTTCAGAATAAAGCAACTTAATATAAACCGATGGAGAATAATCTGTAATCTGTTTAAAAACGGAGGCAAACTTGCTGTGAGAAGAAAATCCGCACTCTTCAGCGAGGATGCTGATCTTGTATTGGCGGTATTTTTCGTCATTAATAAGCTTATCGACGATGTAATTTATCCTCAGACGATTGATATAGGTTTTAAAATCTGAATTTTTGTGGCGGTTGATGAGGTGCGAAAGATATTTCGTATTGGTGTTTAACTCTCCTGCAAGAAAGGAAAGAGACATATTTTTATTCGTGAAGGAAGTTCCCTTTTCAAAATCATCCAAAAGTTCCAGAAGTTTGGCTTCGGTTTCGGAAGTCATCGGAGATTCTGCTTTTTTTCTGTCTTTTTCATTCTCGCTGCGATGAATTTCTTCTACGGAAATATTGATAAAATCTTTGTAAGGATTCTCAGGAGGGAAATCTCCATCCGCAACAAAAGCCTGCCGCTGGTTTCTGAGAATATTTCTGATTCTTGCAAGCTGCTTTTTCTGTTTGGATCTGAAATGAAGAAATAATCCTATTAATGCAGAACATAAAACAATAATGACAACATTCTTTGCAACATTTATTGTTTCATGATGCTCATGTATGGTAACCGGAAAAATATTGACCAGTAGTAATAAAAACTGGTGGAAACTATTAGACATACTTCAACAAATTATTATCCTTGTTATAATAATTCATCATTTTCATGGGTGTCTTTTTGTTTTTCACAAAACTAAGAATAATTTATTTTTTAATAAAATTTAATACTTCCAATTAATTCGATAGGTAAAATGAAAATATTTACTGTTTTTAATAAAACATCCGTTTCTTTTTTAACCTGAAATCAAAAAAATAATCAAAACATCGTTGTAACTATTTCTCTCCTGAAAAGACTTATTTATTAACATAATTATTACATTTGCAACCAATAAAAAGTATTTATGAAAAAACTATCGATATTTTCTGCCTTATTCATCGGAGCGTTTGCTCTTGCGCAGGGAATAAAATTTGAAGAATCCAACTTTACAGCCGTTCTTGCTAAAGCAAAAAAAGAAAATAAACTTGTATTTATCGACGCTTATACCACTTGGTGCGGACCTTGTAAACTGATGGCGAAAAATATTTTCCCGCAGAAAACCGTAGGAGATTATTACAACTCCCACTTCATCAATGCAAAAATTGATATGGAGAAAGGCGAAGGAATTGAAATTGCCAAAAAATACAACGTAAAAGCCTTCCCTACTTACCTTTTCGTAGACGGAAACGGAGAATTGGTACACAGAACTTTAGGATATGTGGAGGAAAACGATTTCATCCAGTTTGCAAAAGATGCAGGAGATCCAAGCAAAAGGTTAACCGCACTGAAGCAAAAATTTGAAGACGGCGAAAAAGATCCTGAGTTTCTGAAAAACCTTGCTTCTCTTACGATGTATAACGATGCTGAGTTTGCAGGAAGAGTAATGGAGCGCTATTTCAGTTCAAAAAAAGAACTGGACAGAGAAGATGTTCAGATGTTACTTTCCGTTGCACAGAATCCGGACAGCCCGATGTACAAAATTTTTCAGGCAAAAAAGGATGAAATCTCAAAGATTATTACTCCTCAAAAGTATGAAGCGATTGATAAGAATATCAAGATCAGCAGTATCTTTAAAAAGTCTTACAACCCACAGTCAAAAACGTGGGACGACAATTATTTCCTGACAGAAGCTCAGAAATTTTTATCTAAAGATGAGGCTGAAAAAATCCTGAAAAAAGCACAGGCTTCAAGAGCTTTAAGAGATAAAGACTTTGCCAAATACGAAAAACTGACGCTTGAACTGAACCAAGACACTTCTGCATTAAGCTCCGAAGAACTGAATTCTCTTGCATGGAATTTCTTTGAAAATGTAAACAACAAAGCTTCTCTGGAAAAGGCATTAGTCTGGGCGCAGGAATCTGTAAAGAAAGACGAAAACTTCGCAAATACCGATACTTTAGCCAATCTTTACAACAAAACCGGCGACAAGAAAAACGCCAAACTTTGGGCTGAAAAATCCATCGAACTGGCAAAAAAGACAGGACAGGATTCTTCTGATACCGAAAAACTGCTGAAAAGCCTGAATATACAGTAAAAAATAAAAAAGGTTGTCTCTTAAAACGGACAACCTTTTTTTATGAATTTAAATCACAATTTAATCCAGATGATTATTATCTTTTCTATGCCTTTTTTCTACCCATTCTTTTTGGTCTTTGGTTAAAGTTCTTCCGGTTGCCATAAAAAAAGCTCCCGCAGGATCATTTTGAAAATCTGCTCTTTTTTTAGAAAACTTCTGATAATCTGTTTCGATGATGTTTCTTATAGGAGCTATTAATTCACTAATATTTTTAAGTTTAATTAAGGTAAAGTGAAAATAGTCTTTATCGTCATAAGCTTCAATTACCAATCCGGGTAATCCTTTAAAAGTATAAGGTCCTTCAGAAACAGGAACTTCTTCCGTATACCATGCGGTAATATTTTTATTTCGATATTTTCCTACCGCTTTTCTGCATTTATAAGTACTTATTATTTTAGTATCATCTTCTAATTTCCAATCAATTTTTTGATCTGCTTCAAAAGCATACGTTGCATTAAAAATCTTATCGTAAATCTCTAATTTGTTTTCAGATTTAAATACTTCCGGATTAAAATAAGCTTTTGGAATTTTAGAAAAATCAATAATAATTCTTCCGTTTATAGGATTTTTGATACTATTCTTCGTTGATTCCTTCGTTAAAGAATCATAAATTGCCTTTTGATCGCTTTTGAAAATAGAAGATTTCTTACCTATCCACAGACTCGTCATTTCTTCTTTTTGACTGTTTGCATCTGTTGTGTCTATTAAAAATTTAGTCAAATAGGTACATTTAATATTTGAATTTTCCAATTCCTGAGAAAATAAAATATTCCCTAAAAATATCATAACTAAAAATAATAATCTCATCATGTTTTAAAAATTTAATAAAGTCTCAGTATAAAACAGACTGAGACTTTTTATTTTACAAATTATTGTTTACCCACAAAAGAACTTTGTTGCCAATGTCCCATTTGTGGTCATACAATTCCATGCATCATCCCATGTTGAAACACACGTTCCTGAACCGTAGCAAACCTGATCATCAAGAAACATATCTAAACAGGGAATATACATTGAGTATTCTATACAATTATATTGTAATGTTTTAGATTCTGCTTTAGAAGATTCATTCGTGTTTTTTTTCTGAATAACTTCTTTTTTCTCTTTTTCTGTTTGTTTAGCAGGTTTTGTTTCTTCTGCGTTTTTTGCATTTACCAAGCCGGCAACTCCAAAGGCTGCCAATAAAATAATTTTTTTCATTTGTTTTTAGAATTTGAAATTAATAATAATTTTTCATTAAAAGTATTTCGCGAAACTTTTTTCAAAAATAAAATCTCATTCCCTAATCATCTATTCCAAACAGAATAAAATACAATTCCGTTTGGAATAAATTTTTTCTCCTAAAAACAGTATATTTACAGTTCAATTTCCATAATTATGAATAACAGTGTTGGCTTTAAAATAAAAAAACTGAGAGAACAGAAAGAAATGTCTCAGGAAGATCTGGCTTTTCAGCTTGAAGTTTCCCAAAGCTATCTCAGCAAAATTGAAAATGGAAGCATTGAAAAATTAGACTTTATTTTTATGCAGAAAGTGGCTGAATTTTTTAAAGTGGAACCTCAGTATTTTTTGGAAGGAGATACCATCATCAATAATAATGTAGAAACAAGCAATAACTCTTCTGTGGGAAATGTAGGAGATACAAATATTAATAATGTAGATTTAGATTTATTCAAAAGCGTGATGCAAAATCAGCAGCAGATCAGTCAACTTATGGAAATGCAGAATAAACTGATCGAAAAAATGTTGAAAGAAAAATAGGGAGAAGCATTCTCTACCCGAGAATACCAAAACCCAGACAGATTCTTACTTTCTCGGAACGAGAAAATTCAGCCTGAAAGAAAAATACTCCGTCTCACTCCGAGAAAGTGTAAACCCAAACAGTTTGGCTCCGTCTCGGATTGAGAAAACGCAAAACCGAAAAGAATGTTTATTTATAAAAGTTTAAACAAAATCCACATAAAACAAAATCCGCAGAACAGTCTGCGGATTTTTATCGTAAAATGCTTCTTTGGCATTAATATTCAAACAAAACACTTCCCCATGTGAAGCCGCTTCCAAAGGCAGAAAGAAGTACCAAATCTCCTCTTTTAATTTTCCCTTGTTCAATCGCTTCACTTAAAGCAATCGGAATAGAAGCTGCCGTTGTATTTCCGTATTTCTGGATGTTGTTGAAGACCTTTTCGTCCGGAAGTCCAAACTTCTGCTGAACAAACTGGGCAATTCTTAAATTCGCCTGATGCGGAATAAACATATCTACATCGTCAATTGTTTTTCCTGCTTTATCTAAAGCTTCCTGCATGGTTTCAGGGAATCTCGTTACTGCGTTCTTAAACACGAAATTTCCGTTCATGATCGGGTAAACTTCTTTGTCCGTCACATTTTCAGGTTCTTTTCTCATCCTGTCGCTCCATCCGTACTTGGAACCCGGAAACTGGGTGCACAGTTCATCTGCAAATTTCCCTTCGGAGTGCATATTGAATGCTAAAATATCTCCTGCGTTTTCATCTTCTGTTGCAGACAGTACAATCGCTCCTGCCCCATCGCCGAAAATAACGGAAACGCCTCTTCCTTCATCCGAAAAATCAAGCCCGAAAGAATGCACTTCCGCACCCACCACCAAAATATTTTTATACGTTCCGGATTTAATGAAAGCATTTGCCACACTCGTTGCATATACAAAACCGGAACACTGGTTTCTTACATCCAAAGCACCAATGGTATCGCAGCCAAGCAGATCCTGCAGCAGAACTCCGCATCCCGGGAAATAGTAATCCGGAGAAAGGGTTGCAAAAACAATATAATCTATATCTTTAGCCGTTAAACCCGCATTCGCAATTGCTTTTTCAGAAGCTTTGAAACCTAAATAAGCCGTCGTTTCCTGAGAATCGTTTCTGTTTTTACGGTGTCTTCTTTCTTTTATCCCCGTCCTTTCCGTGATCCATTCGTCATTGGTGGTCATTAATTTTGCTAGATCATCATTGGTAACAACGTTATCTGGAACATAAAATCCGATTCCTTTTATTGTACTTTTAATCATATAGTTTTTTAATTTTGACAAAGATAAACTTATTTAAGACATAGTATTTCAAAATATTACTATTTTTACGTTATGCCAATTGACACGATTTACAGAGATTCCCAGTGCGAATGGGTAGATGTAGAGGCTCCCACAGCGGAAGACCTGAAATTTTTACACGAACGGTACGAAATCAATAATCTTCTTCTTGAAGATACCTTAGATCCCAATCACTTACCGAAATATGAAGAGGACGGAGAAGTAAAATTCTTTCTCCTGCGGGAAAGTACCGAGCTGGAACGTAAAAACCTCAATACGATCAGCGACATCAGTACCAAAATCGGGATTTTTATTCTGGGAAGAACCATCATCACGATCCACAGGATGAAAACGAAAAGCATTGCAGAAACCAAGAAACAGCTTTCTGCCATGAAAACCGAAACCACCTCCAAAAATATTGCGTTGAAAATCGCACTGCTCATCATGAAAAGTTTTGATGATGAATCGGTAAGTCTTCTGGAAACGATGGACAATATCGAAAACGAAATTTTCCTTAAAAATACCAACCATACGAACCAGATTAAAAGGTTATACAAGCTGAAAAGAAAATCGGGGCTGAATTCAAGAGTACTTACGATTTCCACAGATGCCATTGATAAATTTAAATTACTCGGACTTCAGGATTCTGAAGCGTATGATTTAAAAGACAAACACAAGGACGTGGTTGCGGATTTCGATCATCTTAACGCACAGATCACCAACCTTATCGGGATGTTTCTTGCTCTTTCTGACCAGAAAGCCAATCAGGTGATGAAAGTTCTGGCGATTTATTCGGTCTATTTTTTACCCATCACTTTCATTGCAGGAGTTTACGGAATGAATTTCGACAATATGCCGGAACTGCACTATAAGTATGGCTATCATGCTGTTTTAGGAGTCATGGCTCTGGTTGTGATCTGTACCTTCATCTACGCGCGAAGAAAACAATGGTAATTTTCCCGCTTTAATTATCGTGAAAATACTGTGGCTGAATATTTTAATTAGTTGTAATTTTAATTCGAAAAGAAGAACGGTTAAATTTAAATACGCTAATTCTTTTGCCAAAAGTTTTTAGCATTTAACATTAGATTTCTCCTTCCGTCGGAATGACAGTGAAAAGAGGAATATTGTATTCCCCGCGTTCGCGTGAGGGATACGGAAGGTCCGACTGAAAGGAGGAGTTTCAGCGCGGCGCTTCGCGCCGCGCTGAAACCGGAACGAAGTGAAGCCTGCAGAAGCCCGACCCGAAGTGATGATGCGGGAAACCTTACAGGTTTTAAAAACCTATAAGGTTTGGATAAGGAAAACGGAGGGACACGCCCAAATAAAAAATAAAACAACCAAAAACAAAAGCCATGAAACCTGAAATGCTGCAAAAAATTCTTGAGGAAGATGTTCTTTCCAAAGAATCCAAAGAAAAACTTTCCGCGCTTCACGACCGTATTTCGGCGAAGGAATTTTCTGATCTACTGGATGCGGAAGGCAATCAGTATGTGGAATTTGTGCAGGAAGGAGGCGGAGTCTGGGGAAGCGCACTGGTAGGTTATCTGTACGGACTGGAAATTTTCGGGATCCGTTTTCTGAAAGTGGCGGGAACGAGTGCAGGAGCGATTAATACGATGCTGATCGCCGCGTGTAAAACCAAAGAAGAAGCCAAAAGTGAAGTGATTAAAGATATACTCTTCAACTGGAATTTCTCCGACTTTATGGATGGAAAACCGTATGTAAAAACCACCATCCATTCCATGCTGAATAACAAAAACTTCCTGAAGATCAATTCAATTATCGCAGGAATTATTATGCTGATTCTCGTGATTGCGCCTTTTGTCATTTCTTCGGAAACAACGCTGAGAGCCAAACTTCTTTTTCTGGTTCCCATCATTCCGATCATCATTGCTTATCTGTATCTGAGAAAGTTATATAATGATCTGAAAAAAGCCAATTCAGGATTAAATCCCGGAAACACTTTTCTGAATCAGATGAAGGATGTTCTGGATGCCTTCGACATTAAAACCGTGGCTGCGCTGAATGATAAGTTTGTAAAAAAAGGCAGAGACCTCAACCTGAATTACCGTCATGGCAACGAAACACAGTACTACAATATTGCTTTAGAAAGCATTGAAGAAATTCATCAGAACAATAAGGAACATATCGATGAAATCCGGTTTAAAATATTTTACGACGGAGTTGTTAACAACGAATATTATAAAAAAGATCCTTTCTATTCCTTAAAATCGGAATATATTGTGATTACAACGGATATTAACGCCAAAATAAAAGTGGAACTTCCCACAATGGCAAATCTGTACTGGTCGGAAGAAGAGCTTAAGAAGATCAGTCCGGCTGAACTTGTGAGAGCTTCGATGTCGGTTCCCTTCTTTTTTGAGCCTTTTCAGAAGCCAATCGATAAAAATGATGATTCCGTAAAATATGCATGGAGATTCTGGATGAATACGAAACAGGAAGACATCAATCCTGCCGGAGTTTTTATTGATGGCGGAAGTATTTCCAATTTTCCGATCGATCTTTTCCATTCCACTGATATCTTTTATCCGAGAATGCCTTTATTCGGGGTACAGTTAACGAGCGATTCTGATATTCAGTCTGAAAAAGGAAAAACCAGCGCAGAAATTTTAAAATCGCCTCTCTCTTTTGCAGGTAATATTATTGATACTTTAAAAGGTTTTAACGACAAAACTTTTCTCACCAAACATACGTTCTACCATCTTTTCAGCATTCAGACCGTGAACTGCGGAACCAGCAACTGGCTAAACTTCTTTATGAAAAGAGAAGAAAAAGAAGAATTGTTCAACCGCGGATTTTCGGCTGCCTTAGATTTCCTCAGTAATTTCGACTGGCAAAAATACAAATGCGAAAGAATGATGGTTTCCATGAAGGAGAAAAAGATCCTGAAGGAAGAGGATACGAAAACGGTGGGGTAAGGAATTTTGAGTAATTTAACTAAAACTGTATAAATCTGCTTTTTATTAAAAATGAATAAATTTTCAAATTTACTTTACTTCACACTTATTTTTTATTTTTACGGATGTGGAAACAGTTTAAGTGAATGGACTATTGATGAATTATATGCACAGAAAATTGAAGGAACTTCAAAAATATTATACAAGTATAATGCTTGGGGAGGACTTGATTCTAATGCCAATGGATTTATAATTTTAGATTCGTCAGAAGATTTTAAAATTAACCTAAAAAATGAACTTCCTTTTTATTTCCTCTCAGAAATTCCAAACAGTTCGCATATCGAAGGTATTACTCACGATTGCTATGGTTCTTGTGGAGAAAGTTATAATAAAACAAATCCCATCTATAGACCAATGAAAACTGAAAATAGCGTTAGTAATGAGATAAATGTAATTACACGAATCTTCCAGTATCGTGGCTATTCCGAAAAAGATCATGCATTAGAACGTTATGTTTTTGAAAGATTTAATGAAACTTCAGATAGCTTATTCTTTTATAATCTAAATGATGTTGAAAGTCTGGATGGAATTCATCTTGATGAATTAAAAGTAAAAAAAGGAGAAATTTATCTACAGGAAAACAATAAGAAAGAGATAAAGAAAATAATTATTGAAGATGTAAAACTAAATCTGAAAAATAAAAATATTGAACAGATAAGAAGTATTTTTCTGACTCCAAAATATCTAACGAAAAATACAGAATTTTCAGAAAGAGGAATATTCAGACAAATTATACTTACAAAATAAATGTAAAATATGTCCGGTTATATAAATATCTATAAACTCGACCCCATTAAAATAAAGGAAAAACTTTATCCTATGCTTATTAGTACAGAACTTCCGGAAATTTATATTCCTGAAACCGAAAGATTAATACATAATTTTAAAAAGTTTTTGCAAACTAATAAAGATGATTGGAATTACCGGGATGCTTCTTTTGAAAACATTATACAAAAGCTGACTGTTGAGAATTTCAATCTCACTTATGATGAATTTACTGCAATTAACGACTGGTTTAGATGGTATCACAGAGATAAGATAGACATTGATGAAGTTATATTGGATGATTATGGACTTATTGAAATAGGAAGTCTTCATACGGGGTTTGAAACATCAGCATTTCTGAATTTAGGATGTAAAGGTATCGAAGATTATCTATTTCCAATCCGAAAGCCTGATTTTGAATGGAATGAAGGACATTTCCCTCTAAATTCTAAAGAATTAATCTTAATGATTGATTACATGCTTATTTTATGTATTAAGATTTCATTATTTTTAAAAGATTCTGAAGCTGGAGATATGATTAAAGACTTCCAGCCAAACTCCTTTTCTTACATTCAAGAGCTGAAATTAAGCGTAGAACAACACTTACAGTCTTATCTTTTAAAGAATGATGAAACAGTTTATCATGAAGAAATGAAACAGATGTTTGAAGGGTATAATGTACATTTTGCCTACCTGTTAAAAGCAATGAAGAATGATTTGGGCAATTATGAAGGCTTACTTTATAAAGAAGATCATTACTGATAAAATTAAAAACATTGAAGTTGTTTAAAGAACTTTGCTCCTTAAAGAGCTGAATCTGTGTAGAAATAAAAATAGATCTATCAATCAATCCGTAGGATTGATATCTCTAATACAATAAATATTCTAAAGATAGCGTTCCTATGGAACGCCGAACATCTTCCGAATATGATTTCTACACAGATAAAACTCTATAGAGTTTTCTAGCATTTTACTTAAAACAATTTTATTCTAACAATTTTCATTATCACTAAATTTTAAGTAAAAAATCAATGAAGAAACTTATTTTTGGGAAACAAAAAGTTCGGATATTTCATAAATTGATTTAAATAAAAACCATATACACCAAGCGGAATGATAAGCAAAAAAGACCTTCGGGAAAACCTCTCCCTTCCGACATTTGAAAACAGCAGTAAAACAGAATTATTTCAGAATAATGTGCTGCGTCCTGTTTTAAAATTACAAAATGATATTTTCATCCAGATATTCAGAGACTATGCAATGAGAAAAATGTCAGATTTTACTTCTCTGAAAAACGAGCAAAAAATAAATTTCACAGAACAAAGCCTGCAAAAAGATATTGCCCTGAAAAACACCTACCTCGGAATGATAATCGGAATGCTCACTCCGGAAGAAATAACGGTCTATCTTTCCGACAGCAAATCCTTCAATAAAAGGATCATTACGATGCTTTCTGAAAGAATTAAAAGTCAGATCGAAGCTTTATAAATCAATAGATAATTGTTGAAACTACGGTTTATTCCACATCGGATTATGCTTTAAAACCTCATCATACACGGGACAGCTTTCTGCGTGGGAACCTTTCAGATAACCGATGCTCATCAGGAATTCATTCACGATTTCTCCGCCCGTAAATTTGAAGGTCTTCTTGAAAAGCTTCATCCATTCCGGTAACGTTTTGGGATGATGATGTTCCAGCCATTTTTCAAAAGAACCGAATTCTTTCTGCAGTTCTACAATGGTTTTTGCATTTTCAATGGCAGCATTTACCTTCAGCTTATTTCTGATGATTGCAGGATCGTTAAGCAGTCTTTCCCAGTCAGATTCAGTGTAAGAAGCCACTTTTTGAATATCAAAATTATCATACGCCTTTCTGAAACCCTCTTCTTTCTTCAGAATGGTTTCCCAGCTCAGCCCTGCCTGATTGATTTCCATCACCAGTCTCCCGAACAGTTCATTATCATCATGAATCGGAAAACCATAATGCTTATCATGGTATCTTTTGTGCAGTTCTCTCCTGCTTTCAGGCTGCATTCCTTCAATTGCCGCGCAATAACTCATTGTTATTATTTTTTGTGGATAGTTAAGTGCAAATATAAGCACCGGTAATGACAACTGTATGGCAGGAGCGGTAAAAATTTATGAAAGTTTTTTTGTCTATTCCACTAAAAAAACCTCCACAAAAGGAGGTTTAGTATATGTAAGTAAAATGTTTAATGTACCCCACTCAGATCAATCTTTTCTTTGCTTTTTCGTTCTTTAATAAATAAGATGAACGGAATACAGACAAGGAAGATTACCCCAAGATAAAGGAAAACATCCATGTAAGAAAGGACGGTTGCCTGTTTCGTTACAGAAAGATCGAGCATTTTGTAGGCGGCGTTCATTGCGGCATCGGGAGTCATTCCTTTTGCGATAAAACTGCCTTTCAGAGCCTGTAATCTTTGCTGTACCGCAAAATCGGTCTGGTCGAGGTGCGAAATAAGATTCACTCTGTATTTCTGACTCGCATTGGCAATGAATGTCGTGATCGCCGCAATTCCGAAGGAACCTCCAAGCTGTCTCATCATTCCTGTAAATGCTGCTCCCTGCCCGATTTCCTGCCCTTTCAATGTACTTAAGGAAAGCGAGGTGATCGGGATAAACAATAACCCCAGTCCGGCTCCTCTTACGATAAGCATCCAGAAGAAGGCATCTTTTCCTGTGTCCGGAGTCAATATTTTATATCCCCAGAAGCTGTAGATAAAGAAGATAAATAATCCCAGTGAAACCAAAATCTGCTGTTTGGCTCCTTTTGAAAGCAGTCTTCCGATAATCGGCATCATGAAAGCCGTCGTTAAAGCTGCCGGAATCATTAAAGCACCCGACTGAAGCGCCGTCCATCCCAAAATACTCTGGGTATATAAAGGAACGATAAACGTTGAGCCGTACAAACCAAATCCTAAAACAAAGGACATCACGGTTCCGATTCTTAAGTTTCCGTTTTTCAGAACACGCAATTCTACAATCGGATATTTAAAGGTAAGTTCTCTCCACAGGAAAAGGATAAATCCTAAAACCGCGGCTGCTGTAAAGAAAACGATCATTCCGCTGGCAAACCAGTCTTCTTCATGACCTCTTTCCAGAATAAACTGTAAAGAACCTACGGTAATTGCCAATAATGCAATTCCGATCCAGTCTACATCGGAAATCTTTCGTTTTTCGGCATATTTCGGACTTCTTACAAACTGAAGCGTCATTAAGGTTGCCGCAATCCCGATCGGAATATTAATATAGAAAATATACGGCCAGCTAAAATTATCCACAATATATCCTCCCAAAGGCGGACCCAATGTAGGACCGATAATTACCCCAAGTCCGTAAATTGCCTGTGCCATACTTCTTTTTTCCACCGGATAAGATTCCGTAATGATGGTTTGTGAAGTTACCAGAAGCGCTCCCCCACCGATTCCCTGCATGAGACGGAAAAATACAAGTTCCCAGATGTTGGTTGCATTTCCGCATAAAAAGGAGAAAACGGTAAATATAATAATGGAAGCCGCGAAATAGTTTCTACGCCCGAACTGCTGCGAAAGCCAGCTCGTCATCGGAACAATAATTACGTTTCCGATCGCATATGCGGTGATTACCCATCCTACTTCGGAAAGGGTGGCTCCAAGATTTCCCTTCATTTCATTAAGGGCAACGTTTACAATCGTGGAATCCACTATTTCAAGCAAAGCACAAAGAATTGCCGTAATCGTAATGATTACTCTTCGGGCTCCGTATTCTACTAATGAATCTTGCATAGTTTTTTTAGTGTTGTATTAAAAATCAAGAGATTTGAGATTCGGAAATATGAACAAGTTTTTACGAACCAACTTTGTTCTCTCATCCATGAGATGAGGTTTCAGAAAAATTTAGCTGATTAAAATTTCATCAAAGTATTTCCAAATCTCTAAATTTCTCAATTTTAAAAAAGTGAATTGTCAATAATCATCCTCTGCATGGTCTTATTTTTACCTCTGCATTTTCCTCTACATGATCTGTCTTCATTAAACCGGAATTCTGCTGCATCGTTCAGCTTCATCATTTCAACATCAGTTTTCTTCTTCATATCCGGCAACCGCTTCATTTATCGTCTTCATTTCCTGTTTCCTCTTCATGATCTTTCTGCATTACACCGGAACCTTCTTCATGGATCAACTTCATCATTTCCACATCTATCATTGATCTCTCTTCATTATCCGGCATCAGCTTCATCATCAATCTTCAAATTCATTTCATTAAAAAATGACTTCTCCTTCAAAAATTGACAATTCACTTATATATTTTTGAAAAAAGTGAATTGCAGTTATCAATCTTTCATTGTCAATTCTACTACTTCATTACATCTCATAACCGATCTGCTTCTGCATTGCTGACAATTCACTTATTTTATATTTTTATTTTAAAGAAACTTCTGCTTTTACATTCATTCCTGTTCTTAATCTTTTGGATACATTTTTATCCAGATTTACAAAATCGATTTTTACAGGAAGTCTCTGTACTACTTTTACGAAGTTACCACTCGCATTATCCGGAGGAAGTATAGAGAAGGTAGCTCCGGTTGCTGGAGAGAAAGAACTTACCACACCGTCAAATTCTCTGTCTGGGAAAGCATCAATCTCGATTTTCACTTTTTGTCCTTCCACCATTTTATCAATCTGGGTTTCTTTGAAGTTGGCAATTACCCATTTCTGGTCATTTTTAACCAAAGAAAACAATTGTGAACCTGCCTGTAAATACTGTCCTGCCTGAATCGGCACTTTTCCTACATATCCGTCTTCCGGTGCTACAATTACCGTGTAAGATAAATTCAGTCTTGCATTTTCTACATCCACTTCTCTCTGTTTTGCAACGGAATTTGCCACTCCGATCTGCTGAGAACTTGCTGCGGTCTGAGAAGAAGCGATATTGGTTTGCTGTGCAATCTGGTTTCTCTGATCGATTAAAACCTGAAGCTGCTTATCTGCAGACTGTTTTGCTGCCAAAGCCTGCTCATACTGCTGTTCTGTAATAGAGTGGTCTTTCACAAGATTGGCATATCTTTTTAAATCCTGAGAAGTTTTCCAAACGTTTACTTTTGCGGCTTCAATCTGTGCATTCGCCGTAGTAACAGCGGCTTCAGAAGAATTTATATTTTTTGAAGTTGCCGTTGTGGAAGCCTGTGCATTAGAGATGCTGCTTTTTGCTGTTGCCAAAGCTGCTTCTGCCTGCTGTAAAGCCATTTTCTGATCTCTGCTGTCCAGAATAACCAGAGTATCTCCTTTTTTTACAAACTGGTTGTCTTTTACTTTTACTTCCGTTACGTATCCTGAAATTTTAGAAATTACGGGAGCCATATTGGACGCGATCTGTGCATCGTCTGTTTCTTCATGAACCTGCCCGTAAGAATAGGTTCTGTAACCGTAGATTCCTCCGCCGATTAAAACTACTGCTAATATGATAGGGAAAACTAAACTTTTTTTCTTTTTAGGTTCAGCCGTTTGTGTAGTATTATTTTCCATTGTGGGTATAAGTTCTTAATTTTATTTGTTTGTTAAAGTTCCGGTGGTCTGTAATAGTTTTCTGTAGGCTAAAGCAGCATCTGCTTTCGCATTGATCACTCCTACGTTCGCTGAGATCTGTGCTGCATCTGCATCCAGAAGTTCCGTCATCGTAGCCAAACCGTTATCATATTTATTTTTTGTAATTCTGTAATTTTCGTTAGCCTGTTCTGCAGATTTTTCGAAAACGGCAATTCTCTTTTTAGAATAGTCTGTGTTCTGATATTCTCTGTTTACATCAAGCTTGATGTTGTCGTTTAACAACTCATTGGTTGCCTCCAACTGCATTTCTCTTGCCTGAGACTGCTTCAGTGAAGAGTTTTCTTTCCACAGATTCGATAAGTTGTAAGAAATTCCTACACCTACATTTACCGCATTATAAATCGTTAAAAACTTCGGAATATCTGCCGCCACATAACCTCCTGTAAAAGCAATGGAAGGAAGATTTTCTGCTTTCGCGGATTTTGTTCCCAAAGCTACAGCCTGTCTCTGTTTGTCCAAAGCCTGAAGATCTTTTCGGTTTTCTCTGGCTTCATTTAAATAGAAATCAAGCGGTTTTACTTCATTTCCTTCTTCAATGTAGTTTTGATCTACTTCGATTTCTGTGGTTTCCGGAAGTCCAAGCAATAAATCCATATTGATATTGGCAATATTGTAGTTGTTTTTTGCTTCCAGCAACTGAAGTTCGATGTTTGAAGTCTGCAAACTTGCTTTTAAACGGTCATTTCTCGCAATTACTCCGTTGTTTTCAAGTTTAAGGAACGTTTCGTCTCTCTTTTGGGAAGCGGTAAGGTTTTCTTCTAAAACTTTGATGGACTGGTTGGCTTTAAACAAATTATTGTAAGCCTGCGCAACATTGTAAGCAATGGCTACTTTATCGTTTTCAGTAGTTAATTTAGATGCTTCCACTAAATATTTTGCAGATTCTATTCCGTATTTTATTCTTCCTCCGCTGTAAATCGGAACGCTGACATTCGCTGATCCGTAGGCAACCTGATGAACTTCCGGACCTCCTGCTCCTGAAACTCCGGGAAGTTTAATATCAATATTCGGTTTTAAAGGAAGATACATATAGCTTCCTGAAATTTTCAGCTCCGGAAGTTGTCTGTTTTTGGCTTCCAGAAGATTGGCTGTAGCTTCTTCTATTTTTGCAGCATCAATTTTAAGATTTTTGCTGTTCTGGATTCCCAACTGCACGGCATCATCAAGAGTGAGGGTCTTTTTCTCCTGAGCATTTGCGTTTGCAATCCCTACGAATAGAGCGAGCGCAAGGACTGAATTATTTATTTTCTTCATAACCTAGAAGGTCTTTTAGTAGATATTTAATATGTTTATTAAGTTCTGTGTAATATTTTTCATCAAATATTTCTTCTTCATTGGTATCGTTCAGGAATTCCTTATACATTTCTTTGGCATTAGAAGCGTAAAATAAAGTTCCGCTCACCGTGGAATGAAGGAGATAAATGGGAGGATTTTTTGTGAAAATTCCTTTCTGAAGACCGCTTTCCAGAATTTTTGAATACATGGAAATGAATCCCATTTTGGTTTCTTTGAGAAATTCTACGATCTGCGGGTTTTCTGCATGAAGCTGCTCTCTCTGCATAATTCTGTAGAAACATTTGTTGTGTCTTACCTTTCCTGCAAACTGATCTACGATTTTTTCAACCTTTTCCCATTCGTTGATATCGGTTCTTTCGATAATATCTTTGGAAAAGAACTGTCCTTCGCTCATTCTGTATTCTACCAGTTTCTCGTACAGTTTTTCTTTAGAACCGAAATAATAAGAGATCATAGAAATATTCACATTTGCAGCTTTGGCAATTTCTCTTGTGGAAGTTCCCTCAAAACCTTTCTCAGCGAAAAGCTTTTCTGCGGCAAATAATATATTCTCTTCTTTTGAAATCATCTTTTACTCTATATCTGTTTTTCGAGGTGCAAATCTACAACCAATTTTTCATAAATCAAACGATTGATTGATTTTTTATTGAAATTTAATTTTTTTTTAATCTTAAAGTTCACCGAATGGAAAAATTGTTATATTTGGATTCAATTAAAAATTTAGATCATGAAAAAAATAATTTCTGTTTTAGCCATCACTTTATTCACTTTCAACTTTGCACAGGAAACCCCGAAAGGTGCATGCTGCGCAGGAAAAGACAAGAAAGAATGTTCCACAAAAGATAAAAAAGCCTGTGGAGATCATAAAAACTGTGATGCTAAACACAAAACAGCAGAAAACAGTTCTAAAACGACCGATAAAAAAGCTGCCAAAGTAAAGAAAACAGCTTAACAATAAAAAACTCCGAATTCATTTCGGAGTTTTTTATTTAGCTTTTATGAATGTATCTTGATAATTTTATCCCGAGATCTGTCCAGACAATTTTGGGATTTCCGTTTCGGGTTAAGTGCAGATCGGCGGTGCTAATTTCTTCCAGAATGCTTTCAATATTGGCTCCGCTGATGAATTTTGAAAATCCCATCCAGTTGAAACCATTGGCATCAATCTTTTTATAGACTAAATTCTCAGACTGATAGTTCTGCAGCAAAGCGAGTCTGAAAATCTCGGAACAGTAGTTTAAAAAATTTTTCTGCTTTTCACGGTTCCAGCCTGCAATTTCTCTTGCCCAAAGAATGATGCTTCGCAGAAATTCAGGTTTCTTTTTTACCATAAATGCATCACGAACCCACTGTACAAAGAGTTTTTCGAACTCGTCGGTTTTATTTCCGGACTGTAAAAGTTTCAAAGCTTCATTAAGGTCTCCCTGAGCCTGATGGATGATTTCCCCTGTCTTGTCTTCTGAAAGATTATAGTTTTTTTTCAGATAAATTTCCAGATCTTCATCGTTTATTCTCGGCACTTCTACAATCTGAGTACGGGAAAGAATGGTAGGTAAAATTTCGTTGGTAGATTCTGCAGTAAGCAGAATGATTGTTTTCGCAGGAGGTTCTTCTAAAAATTTCAGGAATTTGTTGGATGCAGCGACGTTCATTTTATCGGCTCTCCAGACAATTAAAATTTTCGTTCCGCCTTCAAAGCTTTTCAGTGAAAATTTCTGGTTCTGTTCATCAATTTCATCTGCCGAAATAAAAAGCTGCTTATTTTCGGATTCTAAAACAGCCGTCCATTCATCATATCCTGCATACGGAGATTTAAGAATCATTTCCCTGAATTCATCAAATTTATTTTTGCTTAATGAGTTTTTATTATCTGTAAAAACGGGAAAGCTGAAATGCAAATCCAAATGATTGAGACGCTCTACTTTCGCACCGGCGTGTGGATTTTCACTACTCAGAATTTCTTTAGCATACGCCAAAGCCATCGGCAATGTTCCGTAACCTTCTTTTCCGACGAAAAGCTGGGCATGGCTTACCCTGTTTTCGGCGATACTGTCTCTAAGAAGTTTTTTCAGACTTTCCTGTCCGGCAATGTTCTCCCAATTCATGATTCAAAGATATGAAATTTGTAATTTGCAGAATGTGAATTTTTACTTTGCAGGTAAATTTTGCGTTGCAAATGAATTGTGAATTTTATCATGCGGCATGTAGATATTCTACATAAAATTCACACCCAAAGCGAATTTACAATTAAGAATTCATCATAATTATAGCTATTCATCCCCCTTAACAAACTTTAACCTCTTATAATTTTTACAATTCATTAATATTTAAGATATTTGCGCATTGTTTTAAAAATAAAGAATGAAAAAAATCTTTGTACTATCATTGATATCAGTTGGATATTTCCTTAACGCGCAAAATCTGAGTAATTCACCTTATGCAACTTACGGAATCGGAGATGTAAAATATGATAATACGATCGAAACTACCTCAATGGGAGGTATATCTACCGCTTTTATAAGTGATTTTACAAGTAATTTCAATTTTGCAAACCCTGCAAACAATGCTAATTTCGAGCTTACAAGTATTAAGCTGGAAGCTACAAACGAAAACAATTACTTTAAAACAAACTATAACAATACGAAGTCAACGAAGCACTCTACGTACTTATCCAATATTTCTATTGCTTTCCCTTTGTCTCCAAAATTGAAGATGGGGATTTCTTATCAGCCGTACAGCTCAAAAAGCTACGATATTATTCACAGAGATACGCTTTCTGCAGGTAATATCAGAGCCAACAGATTTAAAGGAAGCGGAACTTTGAATACGGTACAAATGGCTTTAGGATATAAAGTGAACGATAAACTTGCTGTTGGAGCAAGAGCAAATTATTATTTCGGGAATCTTTATGACCTTAATGAACTTGCTTATTCCAATGCAGAATTAATTAATGGATACGAAACGAGAAACAGCATCCATAACTTCAACTTTACTTTAGGAGCAAGCTACCAGAACCTGAATACAAGTACAGACAAAAAACTTACGATCGGAGCTACTACTACTTTCGGAAATACGAGTAACATGACGACCGATTATGTAAACAGTACGTATTTCTATTCTGATGCAGGTGCTACTGTAAAAAGTAATGAAAGCATTATCGACCAGAAAAGTACAAAATCTAAAAATCTTTTGCCATTACAGGCTTCTTTAGGGGTAGGTTACGGAGAAGAAAACAGATGGTTCGTTTCTCTTCAGGGAGATTATAAAAAGGGGGAAAATATTAATTATTTCGGAAGCACGCTGGATCTTCAGGATTCTTACAGAATTTCTGCCGGAGGTTGGTATTTACCGAATTATAATAATTTCAGAAGTTATTTTTCGAGAATCGTTTACAGATACGGAGCGTTTTATGAGAAAGGGAATCTTCAGATTGCAGGGCAGAACATTAATAAGTTCGGTATTTCCGGAGGAGTTCTTCTTCCGTTCAAAAACAGCAGCATAACGAGAATGAGCGGTCTGGAACTTGGTCTTGAAGTAGGAAAAAGAGGAACTACTAAAAATAATCTGATCAATCAGAATTTTATAAACCTGAGAGTTGGTTTCAATTTTGCGGATAAGTGGTTCAGAAAGACTCTATACAACTAAAATGAAGTTATTTAGAAACATATCATATAAAAAAAATATAGCATACCTTTTTAGTTGTGCTATATTTTTTGTGATAACTTCCTGTGAAGAAGATCTTACGAAAAATAAAGGCAAACAAAGCAAAAATTTCCCTTCACAGATCATTAATAATGCAAACATCATCCAGAGAGATTCCGGGTTTGTGACGATGAGGGCAAAAGCTCCGATCATTGAAAAATATGAGCTGATCGACAGTCCTTATACGGTTGCCAGAAAAGGAATTGACATTCAGTTTTTCGACAAGAAAAAGCCAAAAATTCCCGGAACAATTAAAGCAAAATACGCTAAATTCTACGATTACAAAAAATTTTACGAAGCGAAAGGAAACGTAAGAATTACCACCAATGAAGGCGATAAATTTGCCATGCAGAGCATTTACTGGGATCAGGTAAAGAAGAATATCTACACCAAAGATACAGTGTATGTAACGAGAAAAGACGGAAGTACGCTCATCGGCGCACACGGAATGCGTGCAAAAGATGATTTTTCCGAATATGTTTTCTTTCAGAATTCCGGAGATTTTGCGGCGCCTGAAATTTCTCAAAACAAGAAATAATCAGATGGTTTTTCATGCAATCGGATTAATGTCCGGAACAAGTTTAGACGGACTGGACATTTGTTTTGCCAGATTTGAAAAACAGGATGAATGGACATTCAAAATTCTGAAAGCAGAAACCCTTTCCTACTCTAAAAACTGGGAAGATAAGCTTAGAAATTCGATCCATCTTTCTGCGGAAGAACTGTTGGAATTGAATTCGGAATATGGTTTTTATTTGGGAAAAGCTGTCAGAAATTTTATTGAAAAGCATCAGATTGGGAACATAGATTTAATTGCATCTCACGGTCATACGGTTTTGCATCAGCCTCAGAAAAAATTTACTTTACAGATCGGCGACGGAAGAGCAATTAAGCTCGAAACAAATTTGCCTGTGGTTTTCGATTTCAGGAGTCAGGATGTTTTGATGGGCGGAAACGGCGCGCCGCTTGTCCCGATTGGTGATGAATTATTGTTTTCGGAATATGATGCCTGTCTTAATTTGGGTGGATTTTCTAATATTTCAATGAAAATTGAGGAGAAAAGAATAGCTTTTGATGTTGCTCCGGTCAATATTATCCTGAATAAATTGGCTCAGAAATTCAATAAAAATTTCGACGAAAACGGTGATTTAGCGAGAACAGGAAAAATTAATAAGAATTTATTGTCTAAATTAAATTCGCTGGATTTTTACAGCCAATCTCATCCAAAATCATTGGGAATTGAATGGTGTAACGAGAATATTTTTCCTCTTTTTGGAGATATTGAAACGGAAAATGTAATGGCAACCTTTACAGAGCATACTGCGGAACAGATTTCAAAAATTTTTAATAATTACCAACTCAAACGCGTTCTTTTTACAGGTGGCGGAACGTATAATCAATATTTAACTGAAAAGATAAAAGCCAAAGCCAACACAGAAATCGTTATTCCTGAAAAAGAGATTATTGATTATAAAGAGGCTTTAATCTTTGCATTGATGGGAGTTTTAAGATACAATAATGAAATTAATGTTCTGTGTTCTGCAACGGGAAGTTCGCAGGATCATAGTTCGGGAATCATTGTTTAAAGCATAAAAAAACCTTCATTGCTGAAGGTTTTCATTTTATTTGTAAACTTCGATCTTATCGGTAAGTGTATTAATGAAATTCTGAAGAGGTTTTTCTACCATCATTTTAATAAACGGATTGAATTTTCCTTCAAACAGCATCTGAACTTCGGTCTGATTTTCATTTAGAGGGTTTAAAGCCGCTGTTAAAGAAAAATCTAAGCTTGAACTTGCAGACTTCAACACTGCTTTTTCATCGGTTACTTCATCAATTTTCAGAGCAATTTCCGGCATTCCCTGCAACCCGAATTTAAATCCATCTTCTCTCGTTTCAAATTTCTGAAGACCATCCGGCATGAAATCTTTGTAATTTTCCGGCGATTTCAGGATTTCTACCAAGTCTTTAGATGATTTATTGACAATAATCTTTCGTCCTTCTAAATTCATTTTTTATTTTTGTATTTAAATTCTTAATTCTTACAAATATATGTATAAAGTTTTTGTGAACGAAAAAAAATTACTGTTGTCTAAACAATCTGAAAACTTAGAAAAAACGCTTGGATACGAAAACGTCACAAGCCTGGAAATCGCGTTGGATCTTCTGGAAAATACATCGGTGAAAGAATTGAATGTTTTCGGCGAGAATATCGATGAAATATGGACAGAATTTCAAAAGCTGTTCAGAATTATCGAAGCAGCGGGAGGAATTGTAAATAATCCTGAAGGTGAAATTCTTTTCATTAAAAGACTGGGAAAATGGGATCTTCCGAAAGGTAAAATGGAAAAAGGAGAATCGCGTGAAGAGTCTGCTGTACGCGAAATTGAAGAGGAAACCGGACTTGCCCATGTGGAACTGGTACAGTTTATCAACACGACCTATCATATTTATGTCGAAAGAAACGGCGATAAAGTTTTGAAATGTACACATTGGTTTGAAATGAATTTCAACGGAGAAGATACCTCAAAACCTCAGATTGAAGAAGGGATTACAGAAGTTGCCTGGAAAAACACCACCCAGATCGAAGATGAGGTTTTCCCAAGCACATTTAAAAATATTAAGCTGATTGTAAAAGAATTCTGGAATACGAAGGCTAAATAAAGTCTATCGATCTTTCAAGAGCAATTCCTCGGGAACCTTTTAATAAGATATTTTCTGAAAGAATTTTATTAAGTTTTAAATATTCTGTTAGTTCGGCTGTGTTTTCAAACGCGGTTTCTGAGGAATTGACCTTTTTAAAATTCTTTCCGACGGTAATGATCTGATCAAAACCTAATTTCTGAGCCAGTTTTAAAATATTCTGATGTTCTTTTTCGCTTTCCTCTCCCAATTCAAGCATATCGCCGATTACGATGGTTTTTGAACCTTCAAAGGTGATGAAATTGTGCAAAGAAGCAGCCATTGAACTGGGATTGGCATTATAGGTATCCAAAACTAATGTTTTCCCTTCTTTTTTCACAATCTGGGAACGCATATTGGTGGGTGTGTAATTTTGGATGGCATTTTTAATGTTCTCAAAATCGATTCCGAAGTAAAGACCTAAACTCGCCGCCGCGCAAAGGTTAGTGAAATTATATTCTCCGGTAAGCTTTGAAACTGCTTTCTGATCTTTATATTTAAGACCTACAAAGTTTTCTTCTGAAAATAATGCAAACTGATAATCTGAATTTTCTTTTCCGAAAGTAATTTTTGGTGAATAATTTTCAGTTTTTTCTACCTGAACAGGATCATTTTCGTTAACAATAATCGTTTTTTTATGTTCTTTAAGATAATCATACAGTTCAGATTTTCCTTTAATTACTCCTTCGTATCCTCCGAAACCTTCCAGATGTGCCTTTCCGAAGTTGGTTATATATCCGAAATCCGGCTGAGAAATGGAACTTAAAAGAGCAATTTCCTTTTGATGATTGGCTCCCATTTCAATGACTGCCATTTCATGTTCCGGTTTAATGGAAAGAAGAGTTAAAGGAACTCCGATGTGATTATTGAGATTTCCAGAGGTATACTGTACATTAAATTTTTCGGAAAGAACTGCATGAATGATTTCTTTTGTTGTCGTTTTTCCGTTACTTCCTGTTAAACCGATGATAGGAATCTGCAATTGTTTTCTGTGATGAATGGCAAGCTGCTGCAAAAACTCCAGTGTAGAAGGAACGAAGAAAATATTTTTTTCTTTGTTTTCAAATTCCTGCTGTTCAACAATCACGGCTAAAGCACCATTTTCAACTACCTGTTCGGCCAAAGTTGCTGCATTGAAATTTTCTCCTGAAAAAGCAAAGAAAATATCATTTTTTCCTACTTTTCGACTATCGATGGTAACTTTTTCTGCTTGTAAAAATAGCGGATAAAACTGTTCTGTATTCATAATTCAAAAATAAAAAAACCCTCCAGAATTCCGGAGGGTTTTTTGAAAATTATTTTGATAAATATTATCTTCTTGTTCTACCTTTTTCGTTGGCTCTCGCATCCTGAGCTACACGGAATCCAATCCATCCGTAAGCTTTATCCTGAGACTTGTATCTTCTCTGTCCCGGATCCAACCAGTATGCAGTATCCTGCCAAGAACCTCCTTTTACAACTCTTACATCATTAGTAACAGCAGAAGTTCTTTCTTTTCTGTCTTTTTGCAATACTACTTTACCCTGAGCATCTACAATAAATCTAGATTTCGGAGAGTTGTACATATCGTAAGAAGTAGCAGAATCTGATGCAGTTCTGTATTCTAAAGAAGACATTCTGTCACCATCTCTGTAGTTTCTGTAATCTGCGATTGTTTCTCTTTCGTACTGACCCGGCAAGTTTCTGTAAACTAATCTTCCGTCAGCTAAAGTATCATATTTAATGCTGCTTTCGTCTACCATTTTGTAAGTTCCGTCTCCGTTTCTTACGATAGCCTGCGGCATATTTCCTCTGTAGTAGTTGAAGTCACTGAAATCTTCATCGATGATTGGTCTGTAAACATCGGCAGTCCATTCTGCAACGTTACCGTACATTCCGTAGATTCCTAAATCGTTAGAAGGGAATTGTCTTACGTCTGAAGTTCTTGCAGAACCGTCGTTTTTCCAGCCAGCAATACCTGAGTAATCTCCTGTTCCCATTTTGAAGTTTTCAAGGAACATTCCTTTTTCTCTTCCTTTAGTACCTCTCAGTTTTTCAATTTCAGGTTTTTTACCCATATACTGATTGTACTCTCTGTTTTTAGCCATACCTAAAGCTGCATATTCCCATTCAACTTCTGTAGGAAGTCTGAACTTCGTTACCATTGCAGCGTTCGGAGCTCTGTTTGCAGCTAACAATCTCTGGTTTGTAGTTTTCAAACCTGTCTTCTGCTGCATTCTTTTTTCATTGATGTAACCTTGCATTTCAGGATCATTCGATTTGAATTTATCCATGTTGAATGCTGTTCCACCCTGGTTATTAGATTCGTTGATATACAAATCTTTCGCAATGATACCGGCTTGCATTAAAGCTTTCTCGTTCGCTCTGTCTGACAACCATTCGCAGTATCTGTTTGCCTGAGTCCAAGACACTCCTACTACAGGATAGTAATCGAATTCAGGAGCACGGAAATACGTCTCGTTGTAGTCATTTCTAGATAATTTGTTGTCCCACAATAAGGTATCCGGCAACGCACCGTTGTAGATTTCCTTAAAGCTTGGATCGCTTGGTGGGAATACGTACTTCAACCATGTAAGGTATTCGCGGTATTCGTAGTTAGTAATTTCAGTTTCCCCGATGAAGAATGAACTTACCTGCATTCTGCGAGGCGAGTTATTCCAATCGTGCATAACATCATCTTTCACTAATCCCATTGTAAAAGTTCCACCTTCTACATATACCATTCCCGGCCAACCTTTTTGTTTTTGTTGCTTTCCTGCAAAAAACCAACCTTGTTTCTCGTTTGGTTTCCAACCTGTTTTGCTGACAAATTTTTTAGTACCGCCGCCATTATTAGATCCTCCGCAACTGGTTAATGCAAGTGTAGAACTTAATGCTATTAATGAAAACAACTTTAGTTTTTTCATAGTCGATATAAATATTTTCAAAGTACAAAGAAAAAATAAATTATTCAATAAATCAAGTAAAGAGTTGATTTTTTTGAAAAACGTTAACAAATTAATTTTATTGTATCACAATTTAATTATAAAATTTTCATTTATTTTGTAATTCAGAAATTTCAATAGTAAACATGAAACAAAAAATTTCTCTATTATTCTTATTAAGCTTTGTATCAACACTTTGGGCTCAAAGGATCACTATCGAATGGGATGGTGCTAAAATTCGAGACTTTGGTGAGACAAAACTCAATCTCCCAAATTTTAAAAATCAGGGATTTTTATTCAGCCAAAATAACATTTTTATCACAACTAAACAACAAGTTGGCGAAAACCAGTTAAAAGTTTCTAATCCTGTCTGGGAAAATGTTTCTGCAAGGGAGTTGTTTTCATTAAGTAAGGATCTTATTACGGATCAGGAGATAAAAGATGTAGTTTATTATAATGCCGACGGAGCAAGATATGCAAGCGCCAATGTGTCTCTTTTTAAAAATGTAAAAGGGCAAATCCAAAGATTGTCTTCATTTGAACTTTCAGAGACGAATGTTTCCAACAGTTTTGGAAATACCTTAAAATTAGGAACTACAAATAATCCTTTATCATCAGGAACTTTTTATAAAATAAGAGTTGATAAGTCCGGAATATTTAAAATAACCCGACAGTTTTTGCAGGATAACGGCATCAATCCTTCTTCTGTAAATCCTAAAAATTTCAGAATTTACGGAAACGGCGGAATCATGCTTCCTGAAAACAATCAGGACGCAAGATACAGTGCTCTTCAGGAAAACGCGATTCAGGTAGTGGGAGAAGACGACGGTGTATGGAATGATAATGATTATGCTTTATTCTACGCACAGGGGCCGAATGGCTACAATTTATACAATAATTCGAACGGAAACGGTATTAAAAGAATTGAATCCAGAACATATCCGAGTGAAAACCTGAAGAATATTTATGAAGATTATTCTTATTACTTCATCAATTTCGATAAAGGTCCCGGAAAAAGAGTTCAGCCGGTAGATGTTAATTTACCTGCAACTCCTCTTATCACAAGATTTGATAATTATCAGGTGATTAATGTAGACCAGAAAAACCTGATGAGAGTAGGAAGAACATGGGTGGAAGATACTCCTTTTGTAACAGACAAAACGGTTACTTTTACGACAGCCTCTCCTATTCAGTCTGGTGATGATATCCGCTATAAAGCACAGGTTATTGGCTATAAATCTCAAAAGAACAAATTGCTTTATAACATCAATAATCAAAATCCGATTCCTTTTACGGTTCCTACTCCTGATCTGAGTTCAACGTATGAATTTTATCCTATGAATTATTCGGGAGTCATATCCGGGTTAAGCGGAAATCAGATTACCATCAATATGAAACCTGATATTATCCTGAATCCGAACGGAACTTTCTATCCGGATTATTTTGAGGTACAATATAAAGATAATTTAAGCTTCAACGGTACTCAGATGAGTTTCCGTGATTTTTCTCTGGTTACCGGAAGCAATACCACTTATGGTTTCAGTCTTTCCAACGCTTCTGCGGCAGAGCAGATCTGGGACGTTACGGATATTACCAACGCCAACAGAAGGGTAAATAAAGCAGCAGGAAGTGCATCATTTAATTTTGCTTATACAGCATCTAATCTGAACTTCAATAATGAATTTGTAGCTTTCAGAGCGGATGCGGCATTCAGTCCTTCATTTGTTGGAAGAATCAACAATCAGAACATTTCAGCGTTACAAAATGTAGATTATTTAATTATCACAACTCCTGAAATGCTGGGACAGGCACAAAGAATTGCCAACTATCACCAGACCAAAAACAATTATAATGTACAGGTGGTAGATACAGAGAAAATCTATAATGAATTCGGAAGCGGCAGCAAAGATCTTACGGCGATCAGAGATTTTGTAACGAAGCTAAATACTCCACTTGGAACCTTGAAATATGTATTTATTTTGGGAGATACCTCATTTGATTATAAGAACAGAATCCCAGGTAATAACAATATCGTATCCAGCTATCAGAGTGAAATTTCTCAGGATGTGATAAGATCATTCGTTACTGATGATTATATTGTGATGACAAAACCACAGACTGTAAGCTACATCGATTTTAATCTTCCAGATCTTCCTGTGGGCAGAATTCCGGCTGCCAATGCAACGGAAGCTTCCAATATGATTGATAAGACTTTAGCTTATTATAACAGTTTATCCGGTCAGTCTACGCCTTTCGGAGAATGGAAAATGAAACTGGATTTTGTTGTGGATGATGATAACGACGGGGGGCCCCCTTTCCATACCGTAATGAATAATTCTCTTATAACGGTTTTTGAACAAAATAATACGACTCTTAAAGAGTATAACGTAAGAAAACTTTACCTTGATGCTTTTCAGGCACAAAGTACAGCGGGAGGACAAAGATATCCTCAGGTAAACCAGGCGATCTCCAATGATATCGGAAACAGCCTTTATCTTTTCTATTTCGGACACGGAGGAATCAACGGATGGGCACAGGAAAGAGTTTTAACATTATCTGAAATTCAGAATGCAAATAATTTCTCTAATGTGTACAGCAGATTTCCGTTTGTATCAACAATTACCTGTGAGTTCACGCTTTGGGATGATCCTGACGTTTCTTCTGCAGGAGAACAGTTTATGAAGCTTAAGCAGGGAGGTCCTGCAACGATGATTACTTCTAGCCGTGCAATCGACGTAGGTTATGGAGTAGACTTTACCAACCTTTTTACGCAAAATATCTTTAAACTTACCAACGATGATTTCGATACTTTAGGATATGCCCATCTGAATGCAAAAAAACAGAGAGGAGCTTCTTCAGAACATTTAAAGGTTAATCTATTAGGAGATCCTGCAATGAAACTGAGCAGACCTAAAAGATTATTGGTTATTGATAATATTGAGACTCCGGTTCCGGGATTAATCAGAGGATTGGATTTTGTAAAAGTAAAAGGACACATCAATAATCCGAACGGAACGGTAAACACAACGTTTAACGGAAGAGTAGTCATTAATATTTTTGATAAAAGATTAAATAAAACTACATTGAATAACGACGGAGGATTAACTCCGGTTCTTCAGTACACCGAGGAAGGAAGTGCAATTGTAAAAGCTTCCGGAACCGCTGTAAACGGAGTTTTCACTGTAGAATTTTATGTTCCGAAAGACATCAACTACGCAGTGGGTACAGGCAGAATTTTAGGATATGCAGATAATAAATCTTCTGATGTATTCAACAACCAGCCGGTTCAGGTGGGTGATATCAATCCGAACGGAATTAATGATAACGAACCGCCAAAAGTAAAACTGTATATGAACAATACCAACTTCGCAGACGGCGGTATCACAGACCAGAACCCGATGTTACTGGCTTGCGTTACGGATGATACAGGAATTAATTCCACAGGTTCTGGTATTGGTCATGATATTACAGTATATTTGGACGGACAAATTATCAATACAATTGTACTGAATGATTTTTATGCTTCAGGTGAAGGAAACGGATGTTTAAGCCCTAGTTTAGCAGACTATCAGAAAGGAAATGTAACGTATCCTTTCAGAAATCTTGCGGTGGGACAACACCAGTTAACATTTAAAGTTTGGGACATAAACAATAATTCTACAACTGCTACGTTAAATTTTGAAGTTAAGGATGAAGCGGATCAGCATTTGGTAATTAACCGACCTCTGAACTGGCCGAATCCGTTTACGAACAAAACGTATGTTCAGTTTGAGCATAATTGCGACGATATTCTGGATGTAAACGTTCAGATTTATACAATTACAGGAAAATTGGTAAGAACTTTATCACAGCCTGTGGTTGCAGAACCTTTCCTACAGGGCTTTAGAACGCCACGTCAGGCAATAGAATGGGACGGAAGAGACGATTTTGGGGCAACAGTAGCAAAAGGTACGTATATTTTTAAGATATTTGCAAAAAGTCAAAATCAAGAAAAATGCAAAGGAAGTGCTACAGCTGTAGAAAAAATGGTACTTTTGAAATAAATTTAAAACGATAACAGTAATAATATTAACAAAAAACTGATAATATATAAAAGACAACATATGAATTTAACTACTAAACTGCTTTTAGGAATTGGGTTAAGTGCTGGTTTTTTAGGCTATTCTCAAGATTTAAGCCTGGTAAGACCTGTATTAACCGGAGCTCCTTTCTTAAGAATCGCACCAGATGCAAGAGCCGGAGGTATGGGAGATCAGGGTGTGGTAACCTCGCCGGATGCTTTTTCACAATTCTGGAATGCAGCGAAATATCCTTTCAGCAGATCAAGTTCTTCCGTAGGGTTAAACTACACGCCTTACATGGGAAAACTTACCAATGATGTGTTTTTATTATACGGAGCCTTCCACAAATTCTTAGGGCAGGAAGAAAGATCTACCATCTCTGCAAGTATTTATTACTTCAATATGGGAGAAGTAGACCTTACTCAGTTAGTAGGAAACGAAGTAACATCCATGGGAACCTCAAAACCAAACGAATTTTCCATCGACGTAGCTTACGGTCTTAAACTATCCGATTCATATTCAATGGCGGTTACCGGAAGATACATCCGTTCAGACTTAGCCGGAGGATTCAACACAGATACAACGCTTAAACCTGCAAACTCTTTTGCGGTAGATGTTTCAGGATATTATACCTCTCCGAGATTTTCAAGTTTAGGAGGAATGGACGGAAAAATCAACGCCGGTTTTGCGGTTCAGAACTTAGGTCCGAAGCTGGATTACACAGGAAACGAAGATTCCAGATCTTACCTTCCAACTATGGCTAGATTAGGACTTGGTTATGATATGTATCTTGATGATATGAACAGAGTGGGATTAAGCTTTGAAGGTTCAAAAATCTTAGTTCCGGGCTCGGAATATGCAGGAATAGACCCGAATACAAGACAGCCGATCTATCAGGTTCCGAACGTTGGTGTAATGGCAGGAATCGGAAAATCCTTCAAAAACAAAAACTCCATCATGATGAGCGGTGCATTAGAATATTCTTATGACAATGCATTCTCTGTAAGAACAGGTTACTTCCACGAAAGTGAAGAACAGGGAGCAAGACAGTTTGCAACTGCAGGTATCGGATTAAAGTACCGTTCTTTCGGTCTGGACGTTTCTTACCTCATCAATATGTCTAAAATTAATACCGCTTTGGATAACACCCTTCGTTTCGGACTTACATGGAACATCGGTGATGAAACCTCAAACGTAGACAATTAAAATCTGAAACATACCAAACAAAAGTCTCATAATTTATGGGACTTTTTTGTTTTTAGAACTCTACTTCTTTTTCAGGAACTTTTTCATGCTATCCGCTCATACTCCTCGCTCCTGCGCCCGCCGATCTCAATCCCTCCCCTTTTCCATTTCTGCTGTGGGGTAACCGCTTTTATCACGGCTAGGTTTTTGTATATGATTTCAATATTTCAGATTAATGACAAGCCCATACTATAATACATATTGGATATATAAAAACCATCCCGTCAAAAATTCTTACGAATTTTTGCCACCCCTCCAAAGGAGGGGAATTAAAAAGCTCATAGAAGAATTTTATTGTCCGTTTATTAACCTAAAGCTTCGACAGGCTCAGCTTGACATCGCTAGAAATCAAGCGTTTAGTATTAGAGGCGTCACACTGAGCTTGTCGAAGTGCCTGTTATAAATAATTGATTTTCATATCAGTGCAAAGTAATAGGTTGTTTAACGGATATTCAAATAGAAGAAAAATTCATATTTAACTTACAAAGTAAATAAACGATTTACATCTTGAGATTTTTCAAAAATTTAATAATTACCGCATAAAGTAAAACGCACAATTCACATTTAACTCTTATTTTTGTAGCATGAACTACTCTGCAGAACTCAAAAAATTCGTAACCAGTCAATATGTATATTCTGCGATCAGAATTACACTGGCTACCGTTCTGCCCTGTCTTGTTCTCGCCCACTTTGGGATTTTGAAAGAATATTTCCTGTTTCCGCTCGGAACCAGCTTTGTTGCCTTAACAGATCAGCCGGGACCTTTCATCAGAAGAAGAAATGCATTAACTTTTGCTATATTCTGCTTTGTATTCGTTGCAACGATTGCAAGTCTTGTGATGAACTTTAAAATTCTGGTTTTTGCAGAAATTATTGTCTTCGGAATGTTCTTTTCCCTGATCGGAGTTTACGGACAGAGATTAGCTGCCGTTGGTTCTTTATCATTGGTTGTTCTTGCGATTTTCATCGACGGACATTTGACCGGAACCAATATTTTCAAAAGTTTACTGATTTTTGCTTCTGGATGTACTTGGTTTTTATTGATATTTCTTGTTGTAACCACCATTCAGCCTTATAAACTGGCAAGCCAGATGATTGGAGAAAATTATCTTCAGTTGGCCGAATTTTTAAAAATCAAAGCCAATTATTACCAGAAAAATCCGGATTTTGATAAACTTACCACACAGGTTATTGCCAAACAAATCGGGATCAAGAACCTTCAGGAAGAAACTCGGGAAACGGTTTTCAAGACGAGAACCATCGTTAACGAATCTACTACAACAAGCCGTTTGCTGATGCTGATGTTTCTGAATTCTATGGATCTTCACGAAAAACTGATGACTTCAGAAAGTGATTATCAGAAATTGCAGCAGATTTTTGACGATACCACTATTCTTGTGGATATTCATGATTATCTTAATCTGCTTGCCGAAGAAATTACCAACATCGGAATCGCCCTGCAAATCGGGACAAGAGCAAAACCAATGTTCGATCTCGATACGGAGCTAAGTAATTTAAATCATAATTATTTCGATCTCAGAAACAAAAAAATATCTCCCGAAAATTTCGAAAACTTCATGGTGCTGCGCCAGATTCTGATGCGCATTAACGAAATCACCAAAGAAATTGATGAGATTTATAAAGTTTTCTCCCAGAATGTAAAGCTTGCAAAAAGTCTTTCCACTGGTCTGGATCTTAAAAAATTCATGCCCAATGAGGAAAAACTGAATTTCAGAGTTTTAAGAAACAATATTTCACTTTCGTCATCTCATTTCAGACATGCTTTGAGAATTACGATTGCGTTATTATTGGGATACCTATTTTCATTATTCCAGTTTTTAGGAATCGGACACACCTATTGGATTTTAATTACCATTGTTGCGATCTTAAAACCCGCCTACTCCATTACCAAACAGAGAAATCTGCTCCGTTTGTACGGAACTGTTGCCGGAGCTGTAATTGCCTATGGAATTCTGCATTTCATCCACATTAACGAAGTTTTATTTACCATTCTTTTATTAAGCATGATTATGTGTTTCAGCTTTCTGAAGGGAAAATATTTCTGGGCAGTTCTGTTTATGACGATTTATATTTTTCTGAGCTTTAATTTTTTAAGTCCCGGAAAAGTCAACATCATTTTTAAAGACAGAATTGTAGATACCATTATTGCAGCCATAATTACTTCTCTGGTTGCCTACATCGTTCTTCCGGTTTGGGAGCATACCCAAAATCTGGATCTGATGAAGAAATCTGCCGAAGCCAATCTCAGTTATTTCCAAAGTGTAATTTCCAAGTTTCTGGAAGAAAAATATGATCTTGAAGATTATAAAGTAAAGCGTAAAAACGCTATTATTTCGTTGGCAAATCTTTCTGACAATTTTCAGAGAATGATTTCCGATCCTAAAAATCAGCAGAAAAAGCTTGAAGTCGTTCATCAGTTTGTGGCAACATCACATCTTATTACTGCTTACACCGCTTCGCTTTCGCAATATGTAAAAGATGATGAAAAGTATCCTGAAATTGACGCCGAAAGCTGGAGCCGAAAAATAGAAGCCGAAATGCAGAAAGTTTCCATTCTTTTACATGGAGATACTATAACCGAAGAATTAAAAAAGGAAAGCCGCATAGAACCTGAAGATTCCTCTTTGGAAGATCTAATTTTAAAGCGAAAAACCGAGCTTACAGAAAATGAAGCCTATGATTTGAGAGATCCGAACAAAATTTCGCATTTAACGGAGCTAAAAAATATTCACGATGTTCTGGAACTGATTTTTGACGTTGCCAAAGAACAGCGAAAAGTCATTGAAAAATACCGGAATGAAACGGATTCTGTTGAAAAAGGCAATCCTATTCTTCAACAATCGTAAAGCAGTAATCATCAAAAAATTCTACCCTTGCTTTGAATTCATCTGAGATTTTATCATCATAAACCCTGCATTTGATGTGATGAAGATACTTCAGTTCAAAAGGCTTTACTTCATAATGTTTTTTCAGCGACCAGTGTTTGGAATGATGAATTTTATACATACTTTCTTTAACGCTCCAGATAATCGTGTAAAAAGTCACTTCATTGTCTGATGGAATAAATCCGCGTTCATTTTCGTAGGTGAATTTATCAATGACCCTTAAAATTTTAGGATTAAATTTCTCAATATCTATTCCTATTTTATTCTTTGAAATAGCGATGGCTGCAAAAGGAAATGAATGCGTAATGGATATTTCCGCATCTTTCGGAGATAAAAATGGTTCTCTTTCTTTATATAAAATCTTGGAATCAGGTTTTAGGCTTTTTAATAATTTACGCACCATTAAAACTTCCAGTAATTTTTTGGGATGATAATCTTTTACTTTATCGGCATTTTCGGGTTCCAGAAGTTCATGGATGTCCAATGTTTCATCTTCATCATATTTCCATACGAGAATTGTAGCATTATCATCAGAAAAATCGCGGTAAAGTGGCATGTATTGAATTATTTTGCTAAAATAACAATTTCTTATGAATCGTATTTTGAATTCAGAAGTATTCAAAATTATTAAATTCAGATTTATATTATCTATTATCTTAAATGTTGTTATCTAAAATGCAATAAAAATCGTTATAATATGCTTAATATCATATATTTCTTGATGGAACAGCGTTTTTTTATCTAAATTATTAATTGTAATTTTGCACATTATCAATTGAATTAAAACTTATTCATTCATATGAGTACTACAACACAATACATGCCTTATAAAGTTAAGGACATCTCCCTTGCAGAATGGGGAAGAAAAGAAATTACCCTTGCTGAAGCGGAAATGCCAGGTTTGATGGCAATTCGTGAAGAATACGGACCATCTCAACCATTAAAAGGTGCAAGAATCGCAGGATGTCTTCACATGACGATCCAGACTGCTGTACTTATCGAGACATTGGTAGCTTTAGGTGCTGAAGTTACATGGTCTTCTTGTAATATTTTCTCTACACAGGATCACGCTGCTGCTGCTATTGCTGCTGCAGGAATTCCGGTTTACGCTTGGAAAGGTATGAACGCTGAGGAATTTGACTGGTGTATTGAGCAGACTATTTTCTTTGGTGAAGACAGAAAACCGTTAAACATGATTCTGGATGATGGTGGAGATTTAACCAACATGGTTTTTGATAAGTTCCCTGAACTTACTGCGGGAATTAAAGGTCTTTCTGAAGAAACAACAACAGGTGTTCACAGATTGTACGAAAGAATGAAGAACGGAACTTTGGTAATGCCTGCCATCAACGTAAACGATTCTGTAACGAAATCTAAATTCGACAACAAGTACGGATGTAAAGAATCTGCAGTAGACGCTGTAAGAAGAGCCACAGACATTATGTTGGCAGGAAAAAGAGTGGTAGTTTGCGGATACGGAGATGTAGGTAAAGGTACTGCTGCTTCTTTCAGAGGAGCGGGTTCTATCGTTACAGTTACTGAAATCGATCCAATTTGTGCGCTTCAGGCTGCAATGGACGGTTACGAAGTGAAAAGACTGGATACTGTAGTGGATAACGCAGATATCATCATTACAACAACAGGTAACTTCAACATCGTAAGAGGTGAACATTTCATTAAAATGAAAGATAAAGCGATCGTTTGTAACATCGGACACTTCGATAACGAAATCGATATGGCTTGGTTAAACGACAACTACGGTCACACAAAATCTGAAGTAAAACCTCAGGTTGATATCTACACGGTAGAAGGTAAAGAAGTGATTATTCTTGCGGAAGGTAGACTGGTAAACTTAGGATGTGCAACAGGACACCCAAGTTTTGTAATGTCTAACTCTTTCTCTAACCAGACTTTGGCTCAGATCGAACTTTGGAACAACTCTGAAGCTTACGGAAACGAAGTATATATGTTGCCTAAACATCTGGATGAAAAAGTAGCAGCTCTTCACCTTAAGAAATTAAGCGTTGAACTGGAAACTCTTTCTCCTGAGCAGGCGGAATATATCGGTGTGGATGTAAAAGGTCCATTCAAGCCTGAATATTACAGATACTAATAAGCATATCTGCTTTTATATATTGAAACTCTCCTTTTTGGGAGAGTTTTTTTTGGTCTTTCCGGCGGCGGCTTCGCCGCCGGAAAGACCAAAAACCAATAAATAATTACTTTTCATCCAATAAATTTAAATTCCAGACAATAAAATTTAATCATTTAAGTTGTAGTTCACATTTAATTTAAATTAATATCTTTGAAACCTTTAACAAAAACATTAAACATGAAAAAGCAAAATGTATCAACTGCATTTGTCGCAGCATCCTGGGTTGCTTTAGGAGCCGGAATGATTGGTTTTATTGTAGGTCTTGCAAGAGCGGAAATGCAGCTTAATGAGAAAGGATATTATTTTACCATCCTTTTATATGGATTATTTGCAGTAGTTTCTTTGCAGAAAGCAGTACGCGACAGACTGGAAAATATCAAAGTGACTGATATTTATTACGGGATCTGCTGGTTTGCTACCCTTTCCTCCATCGTATTACTGGCAATCGGCTTATGGAATGCCACCATTCTTCCGAGTGAAAAAGGTTTCTACGGATTTGCCTTCTTACTGGCACTTTTCGGAGCCATTGCTGTACAGAAAAATACGCGCGACAATATGCTTCAGGAATAAATGATTAAACTCTCCAAATTCGGAGAGTTTTTTTATACTACATCTTTAGAAAAAAATATTTTGTTAATATTTTTCATTAAAATATGATTTTTAATGAAATTTTTAATTATTTCATTACTTTTACAAAAATTAATTCACAAAATATTAACATGATTAAAAAACTAATAACCGCCAATCTTTTCATGCTTTTACTTCAGACAGTTCACGCGCAGAATGAATTCATTACGATCTGGAAACCCAATACCTCATCCCATAATCTGCTGAATCCTGTAATGCCTTCAACAGCGGGAGACGGACAGATCTGGTTTCCGGGAATCGGGGAAAATTATAAAATTGTTTGGGAAGAAGTTGGTTTTCCATCGCACACAGGAACGATGAATGACGTAACTTCCACCGAACGTATTCTTATAGATTTCGGAACTCCTCTCAATCCTAATGCAGCAGAAGCTAAATACAGAGTAAAAGTATCCAATGGAAACGGAACTTTCAGACAGATAAAATTCGGAAAAAATGTAATCTCTTCAAGCCTTATTGCTGATATTCCAGTAATTTCAACTTCGGGAAGTACCAATAAAATTGTAGAGATTGAACAATGGGGAAACATCCAGTGGACTTCTATGAATAATGCTTTTGCGCAGTGCATGAATATGGAACTTACCGCAACAGATTCTCCGGATCTTTCAAATGTAACAGACGTTTCTATGATGTTCAACAATGCTTATAATTTTAAAGGCGCTCCTTCGATGGCAAATTGGGATACCTCTACCATCCAGAATTTTAAATACATGTTCGGATATATTTCTACGCCACCAATAGGCTTTCCGTTGATTGAATCTTTCAATGCATCGATAGGATCATGGAATTTATCTTCAGCTGAAGATCTCAGTTATATGTTTACCAGAAGAAAGGCCTTCAACCAGAATTTAAACAACTGGAATGTTTCAAAGGTAACAAATATGGCATATATGTTTGCCGAAACACAAGCCTATAATCAGCCAATGAATAACTGGAATACATCAAAGGTTACCAATATGACCTTCATGTTTCATTTCAATCCTGCGTTCAATCAACCTCTCGATCAGTGGAATACATCGAATGTTATAAATATGGGACATATGTTCCACGGCTGCTCTGCCTTCAACCAGACCATTAATGTATGGAATACCAGTAAAGTTACGGATATGAATACCATGTTTACTGAAGCCACAAGTTTTAATCAGAGTTTACATTCATGGAATATTCCGGTTCTTGCATCAGGAAATAATATGTTTTATAATTCAGGCATCAATTGTGAAAACTACAGCAATATTCTTTACGGCTGGGCTCATAATCCGAACACCGCAAACAATGTATTTTTACAAAGCTTAAGTCCGCTTACCTACTCCGGCGCAGTGGCTGGTGAAAGAAATATTCTTATCGGTAAAGGCTGGACGATAACAGGTGATTCTGCATCTGAGTGCAACTTTCTGGGCACTTTAGACATCAAAAATCAAAGAGATAAAGAAGAGATCTATCCAAATCCGGCAACAAATTTTATTTTCGTTAAAACATCTGATGCTAAAAATTATACCATCTTCGACCAAAGCGGAAGAATCGCTGCAAGAGGAATTTTAACCAACGGCGAAATTAATATTGACTTTTTAACTGCCGGAAATTATGTGTTACAGATCAATTCCAAAGGAAAAAGTCAGTCATTTAAATTCATTAAAAAATAAAAACCTCACAAACGTGAGGCTGTATTCTAAGCTGTAAATGATCTGAATTTTAAATTTGCTCAAAATAATTAATCGATCATTTACAGTAAATTATTTATCAAAATGATTTGGGTGCTGTGCTTTGATATCATCTACTGTTCCCAGAACTTTATCTTTTAAAGATTCCTGATATTTCTGAAGGCTTTCTGCTACGGTTTCATCTGAGCTTCCGATAATTTTTGCAGCTAAAATTCCCGCATTCAAAGCACCGTTCAAAGCAACTGTAGCTACAGGAATTCCGCCCGGCATCTGAAGAATGGATAATACAGAATCCCAGCCGTCAATAGAATTACTCGATAAAATCGGAACGCCGATCACCGGCAAAGTTGTGCAGCTCGCGACCATTCCCGGAAGATGTGCTGCTCCTCCCGCTCCGGCAACGATTACCTTCACTCCCCTTTCTTTAGCGGTTTTCGCGTAATCGAACATTCTTTCCGGTGTTCTATGTGCAGAAACTACCGTCAGTTCATAAAGAATGTCCAGAGATTTTAAAAAGTTCGCAGCCTGTTCCATGATTGGCAAGTCGCTCTGACTTCCCATTATTATTCCTACCATTTTTCAATTTATTAGATGCTCAAAGATAAAAAATTAAAAAACCTCATGCAAAAAGGCGTAAAAGTTGTTCAGCAATAACAATGAAGATTAAGAAAGCTTTTGAATCAGCTTTTTATTGAATATATTTGCCGCTAAGACCACCATTTTGAAAGATTTTAAGCTTACTCTTGCCATTCTCACCGTTGCTGTTGTATGGGGAACCACATTTTTATCGATCCGTGTTGCTGTTGAAACCATTCCGGCTTGGTTTGTTGCGGGAATCCGTCAGTTTTTGGCAGCAGTTATCATGCTTTTCATTTTACTGTACAGAAAACAGTTTCAGTGGATCGGCTGGAAAAATCTGGGGTATCAGCTTATTTTTTCTTCATTGATGCTAATTATGGCAAACGGACTGACAACGGTAGCGGAAGAAACCTTAACCAGCAGTTTAACTTCATTAATCAGTGCCACTTCACCCATTGTCGTATTTTTAGGAAGTGTGGCAATAGGCTTGCAGAAATTTACCATTCGGGCAATGATTGGTCTTTTAATGTGTTTTGGAGGAATTTTATTCATCTTTTGGGACGGTATCAATGATCTTGCGAATCCTGATTACAGATTTGGGATTTTCCTTTTATTGATTGCCATTGCGGGATGGGCTTCAGGAACGATTTTCACAAAAAAAATGAACATTCAGAGTAAGAATATTTCGCTGAACCTCTTCTATCAGTTTGCATTTGCAGGGATCATTCAGATTATCTTTGCCTTGCTTTTCAATGAAAATTATAACTTCGAAAACTGGTCTGTGAAAAGTATTTCAGCAATGATCTATCTTTCGGTTTTTGGTTCTGTTGCTGCTTTTTTCGCCTACCATTATGCTTTAACGAAAGTTTCTCCGGTTCAGGTTTCTATTCTGGCTTACATCAATACCATTATTTCGATTTTCTTGAGCTGGCTGATCCTTAATGAAGAAATTTCAGCTAAATTTATCATTGCAGCAATATTAATTATTTTGGGCGTTTTTGTTATTAATTACAATAAGGAAATGTTCAAAAAGCAACGAATCGGATAAAAATTATTCTGAATTATTCATGTTCAGACAAAAATACAGACTTTAATCTTTCCGTTTTTTTTCCTATATTGTTTACACCAAGTTATTCAATATGATAAAAAACGCCCTATTTGCAGTTTCTGCTATATTAATCCTTTTAACGAGCTGCGACAACAGAAAAAAGGAAAATGACCTTACTTTAAGAGAGCAGCAATTATTGGAAAAAGAAAAATCATTCGCCCAGAAAGAATCTGAATATCAGTCTCTTTTAAAAATGAGAGACAGTATCTTTGCCAAAAAAGATTCTGTGAAAATTGTGGTCTGGCCTGCTGAAATTGCCGGATCCTGGACGGGAAAAGTGGTCTGTACAGAATCCAACTGCAGCGATTATGTTGTCGGAGATCAGCGTACCGATACGTGGGAATTCGACAGCGATTCTATCCAGTTGGTTACTAAGATCATCAATAACAATAATCTGGTAAGACTTTACTCCGGAAAATTTGAAAACAACGAGGCAAAGCTTACTTTTAAAACAGATTCTACTTCGAAAAAACAGGTCGAAATGAACGTGCTTCTCAATGATTTTTCAGCCAATAAAATAAGAGGTACAAGAACCATCGCAGTAGACAATAACTGTATGGCAAAATTCTCCGTAGAACTAATCCGTTCCACCAAATAAACACATAATGACTTTACTGAGCATACACAACCTGAGTCTTCCCATCGAAGACCCGGTACTTAAATTTCTTCTGGTTTTAATTATTATTCTTGCCGCACCATTGCTTTTAAATAAAATAAAAGTCCCACACCTGTTGGGATTGATTATCGCAGGAGCAGTAATCGGTCCGAATGGCTTCAATGTTCTTGCAAGAGACAGCAGTATTGTGGTGACGGGAACTACAGGACTGCTTTACATCATGTTTCTTGCAGGACTGGAAATAGACATGGGTGATTTCAAAAAAAATAAATGGAAAAGTCTCACCTTCGGAATTTATACCTTCACCGTACCTTTTGTTCTGGGATATTTCGGAGCCTATTATATTCTGCATTTTTCGGTTCTCACCTCAGTACTTTTTGCCAGTTTATTTTCGTCTCACACCTTAATCGCGTATCCTTTGATAAGCAAGTTGGGAATTGCCAAAAATCCGGCGGTAAATATTATTGTTGGCGGAACCATGATTACAGATGTTCTTACCTTATTGGTGCTTGCTGTAATTGTAGGAATGTCGCAGGGTGAGGTGGGTACAGAATTCTGGGTAAAACTTTCAGTCTCATTTGTTGTTTTCGGACTGATTGTTTTGTTGATTTTCCCCATCATCGGACGATGGTTCTTCAAAAAAGTTGATGATAAAATTTCGCAGTATATTTTTGTTCTGGTGATGATTTATCTCGCCGCTTTACTGGCAGAATTGGCAGGTATGGAAGCGATTATCGGAGCTTTCTTCGCAGGATTGGCTCTAAACAGACTGATTCCTCACACGTCATCACTGATGAACCGTGTAGAATTTGTGGGAAATGCTATTTTCATTCCTTTTTTCCTGATTAGTGTAGGAATGCTGATTGATTTTAAAGTATTTTTCAAAAGCTGGGAAACTTTGGAAGTTGCAGTAATTATGCTCGTTGCATCGATTGGCGGAAAATATCTTTCGGCTGTTGCCACACAGAAAACATTCAGATTTACGAAAGAAGAAGGAAAGCTGATTTTCGGGTTGAGTTCGGCTTCGGCAGCGGCAACGCTGGCTTCAGTAATGGTAGGATACAATATCATTCTTTCAGAAACGGAAACGGGAGAACCGATCAGATTATTAAATGAGCATGTTCTGAACGGAAGTATTCTGCTGATTTTGATTTCATGTACCATTTCTTCATTCATTTCCATGTCCAGCGCACAGAAAATCGCACAGCAGGATAATGAAGATACAGTTTCCGGAAATACGCATGAAGAGGAAAATATTCTTCTGGCTTTAAATTATGAAGCCACCGTTGAAAGAATGGTGAATCTGGGAATTTTAATTAAAGCACATTCCAACACAGAAAATATATTCGCGTTGAATGTGATTAATGAAGATAAAAACGAATCTTCCGTAAAAAATGCCGAAAAACTTCTGCACAGCGCTACAGATAAGGCTGCTGCCGCGGATGTAAAGATTCAGCCACTGAAAAGATACGACAATGATGTCATCAACGGAGTGAATAACGTTATTAAGGAACAGAATATTACCGATATCATCATCGGACTGGAAGATGAAAAAGGTTTTTCCCCTTCTTTTGTGTACAATCTTTACAACGGCTATCTTCAGAACGACCATGTGAATGTTTTGGTGTATCATGCTGCACAGCCTTTGTCGACCATCAAAAAATATGCGGTGATGATTCCCGAAAATGCCCATAAAGAAGCAGGTTTCTTTCATGCGCTTTTAAGGGTTTGGAATATAGCCAGAAATTCCGGAGCGACGATTGTTTTTTATGCTTCGGAAACTATTCTGGATATCCTTCAGAAAATTATTAAAAAAGCCAATATTGAAGCGGAATTTATTATTATGAATTCTTGGAAAGACGGCGAAAAAACCGCTGCGGAACTTAAAGAAGATGAAGCTTTAATTGTTTTTATGGCAAAAAGAGGCATGAAGTCCTACATTCCGCAGATGAGGCTGATTCCGGAACTTTTGAACCGAAATCTTCGCAATAATAATTATCTTTTGATTTTTCCGTTCTCCGAATTTGATGAAAATGATGTGGAAAAACGTTCTGTAGGAAATCATGACGATTTTATGGAAATCGGAAATGTGATTAAGAAGATTTTTAAGTAAAAAGTGTATATTATATTCAAATAATATTTATATTTCACTTGTTAAAAACTAATTACCAAATCATGAATGAAACAGAAAGAATCAACGAAGATTTAAGGCAATATAAATTGTTTAAAATTAAGAGAGTAAATACGCATGAACAAAAATTCAAAGAGTTAAAAAATGATTTTGTAAAAATTCAAAAAAATGAAATTTTGAATTATTTGATCGCTTTTATTAATATGGCTGTTATAGTTCTATCACTATACAATCTCTTCAAATTATTCACCGTAAGTAATTATTTTGATAGTAATTCGGAAGTCGTTATTTTTAATATTTTTTCGATATTAGTATTTTCTTTATTCTTAACGTATAAATTTTGGAATTTTAATCTTAAACTTAAAAAATATATCAAAACAGCAGAGAACGCGCAAAGTTATTTTCAAAACGAAAGTGAAAATTTAAGAAGTAATTATGAAAATTATGTTGATCATTATTTAAATGATATCAAAAGAAAATAAAGACATTAATTTTAGAAAAAGTTCAAATAAATGAAATTTACCTATATAATCTGTTTTATCCTATTCTTTGGAACATATGAATACAATTATGCCTGTGATTGTAATTATGAAGGAGGTTTTCTTAAAATGTCTTTAAATTCAAAATTAATCACAGTAGTTAAAGTAAAAAAGTTTATTACCTTCAAAGATATTTATGATGAGCAAGTTCCAATGTCTATGGAAGTTGAAGTTATTGAAGTTGTAAAAGGAAAAGAATCCAGAAAGACATTTATCATTTGGGGAGATAATGGAAATCTCTGTAGACCTTATCTTTCTTCATTTCAACTAGGTCAATACTACATCATGAGTCTTAATGCTGCGAGTGACGGAAGTAAGAATAACTATTTTCACATCAAAGAAAGACCAAAAGATTATTATATTTCAGCTTGCGGATGTTATTGGCTTACATTTAATAAAGATTCAAAAACAGTTTATGGAGATATTTCAAAAAATAAAAAAGAAATGAAGCTTACAGAGTTAAAAAATAAAATTAAAAAGACTGCCTCTTAAAGCAGTCTTTTTCAATGATGTAAATAGTAAAATTATTCAGAAATAACTCTTACCATTCCTTTCACCATTACCAGTTTTTCCATCAGTTCTTCTCTGGATTCTGCCAGAACATTGATGTGCCCCATTTTTCTTCCCGGTTTGGTTTCTGTTTTTCCGTACAGATGAACGTAGGTTTCAGGAAGTCTTAAAACGTCTTCCATTCCTTCATAAACCACTTTTCCTGAAAAATCTTCTGCGCCCACTAAATTCAGCATTCCGCTGTAGATAATGGCATCCGTATCTGCCAAAGGTAAATTTTTTACCACGCGGTACATCTGCTCAAACTGTGAATTGGCATTTCCTTCCTGACTCTGATGTCCTGAATTGTGAAGTCTCGGAGCCGTTTCGTTTACCCAGACTTTTCCTTCTTTATCTAAAAACAGTTCGATGGCGAAAAGTCCCGGAGAATGAATTGCATTGAGGAATTTTTCTGTGATCGAATTGATCTGCTCCTCAATTTCTTCGGTTAAAAAAACAGGACAGATGTTAAAATCCAATAGATTAAGCTTCGGATCGGCAACCATTTCCGTTACAGGGAAAGTTTTTGTTTCTCCGTTTTCATTTCTGGCAACAATTACGGAAAGTTCTTTATCAATATCCACTAACTTTTCGATCACAGAATCCTGTATCCAGAGATTTTTCATGTCTTCATTGGAGCGGATTACCTGAACACCTTTTCCATCATAACCTCCTGTGTTCATTTTCTGTACAAACGGCAGAGGCATTTTGATTTCGTCGGAACTTCCGTCCATGATTTCAAATTCCGGACTTGGAATATCGTGCTCCGCGTAAAATTGTTTCTGAAGAATTTTCTGTTGAATCGTTTTAATGATTTTAGAATTCGGAACGACTTTTATCCCCTGATTTTCAAGTTCGGCAAGAGCATCCGCATTTACGTGCTCGATTTCGATGGTTACCACATCTTTATCCTTACCGAAATTCAGAACGGTTTCATAATCGTTGAAATTTCCCTGTGTAAAGTAGGAAATATTATGACAGGGTGCGTCTGAAGCAGGATCCAGCGTATAAAATTCATCATCGTATTTCAATGCTTCCTGAATCAGCATTCTTCCGAGCTGTCCTCCTCCTAAAATTCCAATTTTCATTTTTTACTTTTATTTTCTGTTAGATTTAATATAGTTTAAAATTTAACGCTAAGCTCGCTAAGACTTTTTGAAAAATTCACTCATTATTTTTCGCTCTCAAAGGCGTTTCACTCAGCTATGAGCATTATACTTTATTGAATTTTATCAATTTTCAGATATCCCAGTTCCACTACGTTTTCCTGATCTTCAGCATTGGATTTTATTAATGTAATGGAATATTTTTCTTTCATTTTTTCAGGAAGAATATCATTTACCTTAAAAATATCATCAATGTCTACGCCGTGTTTGTCATCAATATGACTTTCCGCTCCTTTGAATCCCATGGTTTTATAAAATTCTGTGGCTTTTGCTCTTTTTGTAACTTCCGCCATCGAATTTCCAACCATTAAATGCTGTTCATGAAATTCTTCAAAAAAACCTCTTTTATATCCTCCAAGGTTAATAAAATAAAGCTGTTCTTCCGATGTTTTCTCTCCTTTTTCTGTAATTTTCACTTCATAACCATCGATAAAACGCACTTCCTGATAACAGTCGATGTGTATTTTAGCATCTTTCCAGAACTCTTTCATATCCGGAACCAGATCTTTCAGACTTTCGGCGATTCCGAAGAAAACATCGTGCTGCTCTATATTTCGTCCTTTCGGGGTGGCTCCGAGGATGATATAAAATAATTTCATATAAAATTCTGTTTTTGCAAAAATACGTCAAATTTATCTTTTTTAAACGTTTGGCAGACTAACGCAATAGTTTTATATTTGTAACATGTCAGAAATCATCATTCTCTTTCTTGGAGCCATTTCGGCAGGACTTCTGGGTTCTTTGACCGGATTGGGAGGAGGAGTTATCATTATTCCTTTATTAACGCTGGGTTTCGGCGTTCCTATGCATTACGCCATCGGTGCTTCTCTTATCTCTGTTATCGGAACTTCTTCCGGTGCGGCGGTAGCTTTTGTAAAAGAAGGCTTTACCAATATGAGAGTTGGTATGTTTTTAGAAATAGCGACCACTTCAGGAGCCATCGTGGGAGCTTTGGTTTCCGGAATGTTAAATCCGAATACGATCGGAATTATTTTCGCGAGTATTCTCCTTTTGACGGTTATTTTAAATTTAAAAGGAAAACCGGATCATCAGGAACCTATTATTAAAGGAAGTCTGGAAGAAAAATTAAAATTGTTCGGAACTTTTCCTGATAAAGGGGTGGTGAAAAGCTACTCTGCAAGAAATACAGTTCCGGGATTTCTGATGATGATGTTTGCAGGAGCCATGTCCGGATTGCTGGGAATCGGTTCCGGTGCGCTGAAAGTTCTGGCAATGGATAATATGATGAAACTGCCTTTTAAAGTTTCTACGACTACGAGTAACTTTATGATCGGAGTAACAGCGGTTGCGAGTGCGCTGATCTATTTTCAGAGAGGTGAAATTATTCCGGTTATTGCAGCTCCGGTTCTTATTGGGGTTGTGGTAGGAAGTTTTATCGGATCTAAAACGCTGATGGTTTCCAAAACCAAAAAATTAAAGACATTCTTTGCCATTGTCATTACGATTCTTTCGGTTTACATGATGTACAACGGTATCAATAAAAGCTTCAGATAATGAGAAAGAATTTCACGGATGTAGATCTGAACCGTTCGGTAGGGAATTTGCTGAGACTGGGAGTTATCCTTTCTGTTGCAACATCTTTGATCGGCTTTATCAAACTTTTCACGGAAGGCTTTAAAATGCCTAAAAAATATACTTCTCTGGATATGGGAGAATCTTCGGAAAAAGTGTGGGGACACTTCTGGAATTCGCTTTGCAAAGGAGAAGGAATGGCGATTATCCAGTTAGGAATTCTTCTTTTAGTATTTACACCTTTAATGAGAATTATTTTCGCATTGATTGGTTACCTAAAAGAAAAAGACTACATCTACGTAGTCATTTCTTCCATTGTTCTTGCAATTATGGCAATCAGTTTCTTTACGGGGTATGCGCATTAAACTTATTCAGATTTCTTCTTCAGAAAATCTTTTTCTAAAGAATCGAGTTCGTCCTGATATTCTTTTTTGTTCATAAAAACAGCCGGATTGTACTTATCTTTTGGCTTATGCTTTTTGTGTAAATCAAACTGACTTGCGTGAGAAGCCACCCAAATATCGAAATCCAGATTTTTCATGGTATTTAAAGTATACTGATAATCTTTTTCGATAGAAGGATATGCGGTAACTTCAGAAAACTTTTTGTCAATGATAATAGTCGGCATATTCGCAATTAAAACTTTATAGCTTCTTTTACTGTCTTTGGTTTCAAACAGAAAACTGCATGATCCTTTCGTATGACCGGGATGATGAAGCATTGTTAATTTCGCATCTCCGAGCGTTACTACATTTTTATCTTTTAAAATATAATCAGGTTTTACAGGTTTAAAAGTAACACCGTATTTTCCCAGTTCATAATCCGATTTCCCACCGCTTTTCAGGACATCGGCATCGGCTTCATCCACATATAACTTTGCCCCGGTTTCTTTTTTGATGTCTGCCATTGCGCCCAAATGATCGTAATGCGCCTGTGTAAGCAACAATATTTTGGTATCCTGGTATTTAAAACCAAGCTTTTTAATATTATTTTTAATGATCGGAAGCGAATCTGCTAATCCTGTATTGATTAAGATATTTCCTTTATTGGTAACGATAAGATACGAAGCAAGATCGTACGTTCCTACGTAATACAGATTTCCGGCAATACGGAACGGTTCGTAAGATTGTGACCATTCTTTAGGATGATCTTTCGGTTCATTGACTTTCTGAGCATTGATATTGGTTAAAGCAAATGCGGCAAGAATCACAACAATTTTTTTCATCATCAATTTAAATTTTTTAAAGATTACATTTCATAAAATTCCAGCGGAAGCTGATCCGGATCCTGTGTGAAGAAAAATTCTTTTCCGGTGTATTCGTCTATCCTTATTTCTTCGCAATCCAAACCTTTATGAATTAATTCTTCTCGCTTTTCCTTTACATTTTCAACCGAAAAAGCCAGATGTCTTAAACCACATGATTCCGGTCGGGAAGGTCGTTGCGGAGGATTTGGAAAAGAAAACAGCTCAATAACATAATGATCTCCGATGGCAAGATCGAGCTTGTAAGACTGTCTTTCTTCACGGTAAACTTCACGAATGATATTTAAATCTAAAATCTCTGTGTAAAATTTTTTAGAAACTTCGTAGTCTGAACAAATGATGGCAATATGATGAATTTTCATTACTTAATTTCTTTACAATTATCGTTTCTTCTGGTATCAATTACATACTGAATCTTCCATTCCGTCCCTTTTTTAATGAGCTGGAAACTGTTGGCTCCGCAATGAGAGAATTTTTTTTTGTAGTAAAATGAATACGGAGTAAAAACACTGGCAAGATTTCCGTCTGTATGGATGGCTTCAATCGTAATTTTTTCCTCGAGATCGCCTTTTGCCATTTGGGAAGCAGAATTTACGAAAGCTTCAATATCTTCAGTTTTTACGCCGTCTTTTGTAATGGTCTGAAGAATCGCGGTATCTGCAAAAGCAGATTTCATCATTTCAGGATCAGAATTTTTCATTCCGGCAAATAAATTGCGGATGGGTTTTTCAATTTCTGAATTCTGATTTTGCTGTCCAAAGCAAAGAGTTCCCAATAACAGGGAAACAGCCCACATTTTGTTCATAGGTTAGATTTTTTTATCTGAAGGTTTAAAATAACGAAAATTTACAGTTAGTTTCAAATGAATTAACAAAGTTTAAACAGCAATCCGTTTGAAAACTTATAAAATTACACTAAATTTATCTGTTTATTTGAAAAATATATGTGGACATTTTACCTGAGTCTGACCGTTTTATTATTAATCTTAACCATACTGCCTAAAATTCAGCATTCGCACTGGGTTTTCCGTGTGCCTGAATTTGGTAAAATACAGATCACATTTTTTACTGTTTTCACCTTTATTTTAGGGTTTTTTGTAAAAGATTCAGCATACTTTTGGTATTTTCAGAGACTTTTAATCTCAATGTTCATTCATCATAGTATTATTCTTATAAAATATACTCCGCTTTATCCGGTTAAGAAGTTTTCTCAGAAGTACAAATCTTCAGATAAAGTACATTTTATTTCTGCTAATGTGTATCAGTTCAACACAGAATATGACCGTTTTATTCAGCTTATCGAAAAATGTAAGCCGCAAATGTTCCTCACGATGGAAAGCAACGGAGACTGGGAAAAAGCACTGCGAAAACTGGAAAAAGAGTATCCTTTTCAGCATAAAGTGACTCTGGAAAATACATATGGAATGCATTTTTATTCCAAATTAAAAATCGAAAGTTCCCAAACGCATTATTTCGTGGCAGATGATATTCCAAGTATTGAAGCGCATCTGAGAACCGAGGATGGATTTTCTTTCGTCTTCTTCGGAGTTCATCCACCTCCGCCAAGTCCGACGGAAGAAGAAACCTCAAAAGAGCGAGACGGAGATCTTCTGAGTGCTGCCAAAAGAATTATCGAAATAAAAAAACCGGTGATTGTTGTAGGAGATTTCAACAATGTAGCATGGTCGAAATCGTCCATTCTTTTCAGGAAAACAAGCCACCTTATCGATCCGAGAATCGGGCGTTCTTTTGTCTCCACCTTTCATGCTAAATACCGTTTGCTGAGATTCCCGATTGATCTGATGTTTCACAGTGAAGAAATTTTTATTGAAGACCTGAAAACACTTGAAAATTTCGGTTCAGATCATTTACCGGTTTTCTGTGAATTTTTCATTGATTATGAGCAGGAAGAAGAACAGGAGGAACGAATCGATTATGCCACAGCAGAAGAAAAAGCCGAAGCGGAGGAAATGATTGAGGAAGGAAAAGAAGAAGATGGGGAGCGTGATGCAGTGGTGACGGAAGACTAAAAAACAATATAAATCTCATAATTTATTCCACAGAACTTAATAGATTTTCCATAGAATAAATTATGAACATTTTACTATTTTGTAAATCAACCGAAATTAAAAATTAACATTCCGGAACATTCACCGCAATTGCCAAACCGCCTTCGGAAGTTTCCTTAAAACGGTCATTCATGGATAAAGCGGTTTCCCACATCGTCTGGATTACTTCATCTAACGTTACTTTTGCTTTCGCTGGATCACTTTCCAGTGCAATATTTGCTGCAGTGATGGCTTTTATCGCTCCCATTGTATTCCTTTCAATACAAGGAATCTGTACAAGTCCTTTTATCGGATCACAGGTTAAGCCTAAATGATGCTCCATGGCAATTTCGGCTGCCATTAAAACCTGACCGACACTTCCGCCCAAAATTTCGGTAAGACCTGCTGCAGCCATCGCCGAAGAAACACCTACTTCCGCCTGACAACCACCCATTGCCGCAGAAATGGTTGCATTTTTCTTAAATAAAGTACCGATTTCTCCTGCTACTAAAAGAAATCTCACAATGTCATCTTCGCTGGTGAATTCCGTAAATGCCTGTGCATACATCAGAACCGCCGGAATTACGCCACTTGCACCGTTCGTAGGAGCGGTAATAATTCTTCCGAAACTTGCATTTTCTTCATTCACCGCCAATGCAAAACAGGAAATCCATTTATTGATATTGGTGAAATTTTCTTCGGCTTCTACAACCTGCTGAAACCATTCATCTTTATTTTTGTAGATTTTATCTCCCAGTAATTTCCTGTTGATTCCGGCTGCACGACGCGTAACATTCAATCCGCCCGGAAGAGTTCCTTCTTTATTGACACCTTTGTAAATGCATTCTTTGATTTGCTGCCAGATGTAAAGTGCTTCCGCTCTTGTTTCGTCAGGTGTTCTCCAGCTTTCTTCGTTGATTAAAATTAAATCTGAAATGCGATTCAATCCTAATTTTTCACAATATTTTACAATGTCTGAAGATTTATGACAAGGATATAAGGTACGGACACAATGTTTCTGAATCGATTTTTTTTCCTGACTCATGATAAAACCGCCGCCTACAGAATAAAAATCCTGCACAAGCTCGGTTCCGTCTTCAAAAACAGCTTTGAAAATCATTCCGTTGGGATGATACTCAAGAGATTTTTTCATATTAAGCACCAAATGATGCCCGTAAATAAAAGGAATTTCTTTTTCGCCACCCAGATTAAGGATTTGGGTAGATTTTATTTTTTCTATTTTTTCATCAATTTTTGTGGTATCGATTGTTTTAAAATCTTCTCCATTCAGTCCCAACATTCCGGCAATATCGGTTCCGTGACCGATCCCCGTTTTTGCCAGTGAACCGAAAAATTCAAGGAAAACTTCTTTTACCTCTTCAATTGCTCTCTCTCTTTTAATAATCCTGATGAATGCAGATGCCGCATTCCAAGGTCCCATTGTGTGTGAACTGGACGGACCTATTCCTACTTTTATAATCTCAAAAACCGATATTGATTCCATATAGAAAATTGCTCATTTTTCCCAAACACAAAGATACACGATAAATTGAGATGCAAAAGCCGGAGTTGAAAATTCAGCTCCGGCTTTCTAATTAAAACTATATGAACACTTGTAGATAATCTTTTTTGTGTAAATGACGAATGGTGAATTTGCTTCGCATTCAATTATTAATTGTTTTTAAGCTTAAATAAATTCACAATTGACCATTTACTATTTAACATTCTCTTTCTCAGCAAAGACTTTCCTCATGCTGCGAAATATCCAGTCCCATATCTTCGGATTCTTCTGAAACTCTTAAAGTAATAATGCTGTCGGTAATTTTATACAAAAGCAATGATCCGAAAAACGTAAAAACAGAGACCAACAGTAACGCAGCCATATGATGGGCAAAAACTTCAAAGCCGCCATGAAGAAGACTCGCCTTTTCGCCGTGTGCAAAAATTGCGGTTAAGATCATTCCCATGATTCCTCCTACTCCATGACAGGCAAAAACGTCTAAAGTATCATCAATTTTCTTTAAAGCTTTCCAATTCACCATTAAATTAGAAACAATAGCGGAAATAAACCCTATAAAAAGACTTTCTGCAACGGAAACAAAACCACAGGCGGGAGTAATTGCGACTAAACCGACAACGGCTCCGATACAGGCACCTAAAGCAGAAACTTTTCTTTTATTAATTCTGTCGAAAAAGATCCACGTCATCATCGCGGAAGCTGAAGCTATTGTTGTTGTTCCGAAAGCCGTTGCTGCCGTAGCATTAGCCGCTAAAGCTGAACCTGCATTAAAACCAAACCATCCGAACCAGAGCATTCCTGTTCCTAACATGACATAAGAAATATTGGAAGGATCATGATGAGGTTTTTTTCTGTTTCCAACCACCATTGCGCCTGCTAAAGCTGCAAAACCTGCACTCATGTGTACAACAGTGCCTCCTGCAAAATCTTTTACACCAAAATATTTATTCAGTAATCCGTCCGGATGCCAAACCATGTGACAAAGCGGGGTATAAATAAACAGACTGAAAAGTACCATGAATAAAAGGTATGAGATGAAACGTACCCGTTCTGCAAAAGAACCCGTAATTAATGCAGGAGTAATGACTGCAAATTTCATCTGAAACAGAGCAAAAAGAATAAAAGGAATCGTAGAAGCCATCGCTTTATGCGGCAATACTCCTACTCCACTGAAAAAAGGATAGCTCAAAGGGTTGCCGATGATTCCGTAATGTTCTCCATTGATGGTAAAACCAATAGAATCTCCGAATGAGAGGGAAAAACCAACCACTACCCACAAAATAGAAATTACTCCCAAAGCAATAAAACTTTGAAGCATCGTAGAAATTACGTTTTTCTTTCCCACCATTCCTCCGTAGAAGAAAGATAAGCCGGGAGTCATTAATAAAACAAGACCTGCCGCAGCAAGAATCCAGGCAACATCTGCCCCTACAATTTTATCCTCGCTTAAAAATGCTCCGGTATTCGGAAAATCTGTAATGGGACTCCAGAATAGTCCGCCAACGGCAATCAAAGCAATTATCGCAAAAGAAACGATCCATTTTAAACCTACTGTCATAAAAATTTGTGTTTTACCCCTTCAAATGTAAGGATAAATTTTTAAAAACAATAAAAATTCAAAATAAACCCCTGTAAAATTAATTGAAATTTAATTTTAAAACCAAATTCTACTCTAACACCCCCTTTAAAATAGATGCAACTTCTTTAAATTTTGTAATTGGGAATAAATGGCTCCCTCCTTTGATTACATAATCGGGTTTGGAATTTTTGATCGGGAAAACAATATCGCGGTCTGCCAAGATCTGTACCACATCGGGATTTTCTTCGAACTTCCAGTCTGAAATCTTTTCAATCGACCATTTTAAATAATACGGATCTCTTACCCTGAAATATTGCAAAACTTTAGGATTTCGGGGATCAAAGAATTTTCTTACGACGGAATACATATTGGTAGTTCTTTCGTTGAAGAAAGTAACAGGCAGAACTTTAGGGATTTTCGTGATCTGTCCGGCTTTGATGAGACGGGATTTTTCTTTATCGGATTTAATGCTTCCCAGAATAACAACTTTTTTGGCAGGTTTCAGCCTGTTGATTTCCTGCACCATAATTCCCCCGAAAGAATATCCCACCAGATAAAAAGGCTCCGAATCATCAATCTTTTCCGCCATTCTTTTTACATAATCTGAGAATTCTTCATTTTGATGAGGAATCAGCCAGTCGATAAAAACCACTTCGTGATGCTTTGGAAATTCAATTTTCTCCAAAACCTTAAAATCTGCACCAAGTCCGCTTACTACATAAATTTTCATACCACTAAAATAAAAAAATCAGTCAAAAAAAATGAGCGCTTTCCAAAGAAATCGCTCATTTTGATGTATTAAAAGGATAATTCCTTATTTCTTTTTAACAGGCGTTCTGTTTTCGTTATCCAAAACTGCTGTTGAAATTCTGAACTGGATATCCATTTCGTTTTTGATGAAATAATCTTTCAGAGAAGACTGGTAGAATACTTTGAAGTCCCTTCTGTTCAGTGAGAATTTAGCAGACTCGATTACTACGGTAAACTGAGTAATATAAACGTTTGCAGGGAACGTGATAGTTTTTCTCACTCCTTTAATCGTTACATCTCCGTAAACGGTAGAATTGTACTCGCTGTTTGCCAGAGGAATAATTTTCGTTAAATGGAATTTCGCCAACGGAAATTTCTTAACGTCGAAGAAATTTGAACTTTTAAGATCGTTCGTTAATTTTACCATATCTTCATCCTGGCTTGAAACATCACCCGCCATTAAGGATTTCATATCGATAACGAATTCTCCGTCCACCAAAACTGTTTTATCAAAAGTAAATTTTCCACTTTTCAGCTTTATGGTTCCGGAATGGGTAGTAGGAACTGTTTTTACAACTTTATATCCCCACCATCTGATGTCCGACGATGTTACTTTTACCACTTTATCTCCTTTCTTCTGAGCGAAAACAAATGACATACTTACGCACATCATAGCAAACAATAGTAATCTTTTCATTCTTTTTTATTTACAATTCAACAAAAATAAAAAAAAGTGTAGAACTTCTACACTTTTAACAATCTTTTTTTGATTAAATTATTTAGCTGTTACCTTTACAAGCAAATCCATATCATCTTTCACAAGAACATCCTGCATTGTAGATTTGTAAGCCACATCAAATTTCTGTCTGTCGATAGAGAATTTGTTAGACATTAAGCTTACTGTTCCGTTTGCATAGGTAATTTTTGCAGGGAAAGAAATAGCGTTGGTTTTTCCTTTTACCGTTAAGTTTCCTGTAACTAAAGAAGTATACACTTTATCGTTATTTTTCTTTACTCCGGTGATTTTGAAAGTTGCCGTAGGATATTTTTCAACTTCGAAGAAATCTCCGTTTTTAAGGTGACCGTTCAGTTTCTGCTGATATTCTCCGGAAAGATCTGTTGCGTTGATAGAAGTCATATCCAATACGAAAGAACCGCCAACCAACTGGTTTCCTTTCAATACCATTTCTCCGGATTTTACTTTTACCGTTCCGTTGTGAGAGCTTGCCTCAGATTTTGCGATTTTATAACCCCACCACTGTACATCAGAGCTTACTACTTTTTTTGCCTGTCCGAATGCTAATCCGCTTGCTAAAACTGCTAATAAAAATATTTTTTTCATTTGAATAAAAGTTATTTTCTTGTTTGTTATTTACTGGTGCAAATGTAACTAACTGCTTCAAGAGATTTCATTGATGTACATCAATAAATACATTTTTTTTCATGAGTAATATCATCCATAAAAAAAACTCCGAATTTCTTCGGAGCTTTGTTTTATTCTTGATAGTAAGCGGTGTAAAGCGCTGCACCATTGAGTGCCGTATTCGGATTTCTGTTCAGATAAATCGGAATATTTCTCAGCATTTCTTCCATCTTATCGCTGATCTTGAACTTCTCGTAAAATTTATCTTTGTTAATATAGTCTGCAATTGTTTGCGGAATATCTCCGGAAATGAATAAACCACCGGTTGCTTTTAATTTCAATGTTAAATTGTTTGCCTCTCTTGCTAAAAATTCGAGGAATGTGTCTAAGGCAATCTTACAGATAAGCACATCTTCTTCCACTGCAGCTTTGTACAATTCTTCTGCAAAGTTTCCATTAGCGAAACGATCGGCAAGCCATTCCGGTTCCGGATGTCTTTTCACATCTCTCAGGAATCTGTAAATATTGAATAAACCTCCTTTAGACAATACATTTTCCCAGCTTACGATTCCGTAGATATTATTTAGGAATTGATAAAATTCTACCTCAACATTCGTTCTTGGAGAGAATTCCGAATGTCCTCCTTCGGTTGCAAAAGGTCTTAAATATTTTCCGTCGAAGAAATATCCGGCTTCACCCAGACCATTTCCCGGAGCAAGAATTGCCACGTTTCCGTTTTCGAGGTGTCCGCTTGTGTAGATCGGGTCAAGATCTGCATCTTCTAAAAGCCCCATTCCGTAAGCCGAAGCTTCAAGGTCATTCAGCATATCCACTTTTTCAAATCCGAAATCTCTTTTGTATTCTTCAACATCCAGATTCCAGCCTAATCTTGCCGGACTGCTTTTTCCGTTCAAAACAGGTCCCGGAACTGCTATTCCAAGCCTTTTCACGTTTTCCAGCTGGTTGTCCTGAATAAATTTCTTTAAAATTTCTGAAAAAGAAGCATATTCTTTCGTAGGGTAATTATTCTGGATTTCAATCTCAAGACCTCCGTTACCGGAGACGAAATATCCTAAAGTTGTAATATCTTCACGAAGGTTTGCGCCAATGATAGAAACGTTATCATTGCTGTCGTTTTTTACTCCCGGTAAATAAAGTGGAAATTTTGGATTCAAAATCATAACCTCAAATTTTATCAAATATAATAATATCTTTTGTAAATTTTCGTTAGAAATAAAAAACCTTCTCAAAAATTCGAAAAGGTTTGGTTAATAATTGCTTATATTTAAATCTAACTACTTCCCTAATGGAATGTTGTAAGAAAATCCTACCCCAATGTTACCCACATTGTAGTCCTGATTAGGCAAATCGCCCTTGCTTCCTACAAAAACTTTCTGGTACTGCACAAAGAAATTCCAGTCCTGGTTATGATATCCAATCTCCGGTTTCAGATAGAAACCACCGTTCGGTCTGTCTAAAGCAACATTAGAAGCCACTTTATCATCCCCTACCAAAAATCCGTATCCTAAATCTGTCCCAAAATAAAATCCTGTCTGTTTCGGATAAATTCTCAATAAAGCAGCTACAGGAACTACTCCTACATCATTATTAGTATATCCGTTGTTATCTTTCCCGAAATAGTGTGTATATCCTGTTGCGATCCCCAATCCGAATCCCGGAGTTACAAGGTTCTGATAGGCTACATCCACTCCTACTGCCATAGAAGTATTGTCAGAAGGAACTGCTAAACCAACATTTGCTCCTACCTTTATCATATTATTCATCTGTGCACTTTGTGCGCTCAATGCTCCTGCAGTCAAAATTCCGGCAAATAAAATTGCTTGTTTAAACATTTTCATAACTCTGATTTTTTAAATTTTACTACGCTGAAATATGTAAAAATCGTGCCAAGCAAAGCCTTTACAGCAACTTTAACAATGCTTAAAGCCGTAAAAAATTGAAATTCAATATATTATTTTGATTAAAAAATTAAATAAACGTTTAAATGAATATTCTGAAAATTAGGGCGGGGTTAAACATTTAAGCAAAATATATTTAAAAAACCTATTCAATATTAACAATTCTTAACCGTTATTAATTTTAACCTTACTTCATCGCACCCATCAAAAAGTAAATAATTGATATGAATTCTCCATCGTTACTCAACAATAAACACCTTCTCTGGCGCGCAGGATTCGGACCGGGAATCAATCAGCTTGAAGATCTTCATAAAAAAGACATTAAAAGCCTGATGAATGATTTGTTTAAAGAAGAAACATTTCTTTATGTAAATTATGATACACCCGATATTGCAGAAACCGGAGACTATATGATGAATGATCAGACTCCGGCAGAAAAGAAAAAGGAAATGCAGAGAATCAGCCGACAGCAGAACGAAGAGCTCAATCTGAATTTTCTTGATAAAATGGTGAACAGCAAAGAGCAGATGAGGGAGAAAATGGCTTTTTTCTGGCATGGTCATTTTGCTTCCAGAGTGGTGAACCCGAAATTTAACCGACAGATTTTAAATGTGATCCGAAAGAATGCACTCGGAAACTTTAAAGATCTCTTATTTGAAGTCAGTCAGGCTCCGGCGATGCTGAATTTTCTTAACAATCAGCAGAACAAAAAAGATCATCCCAACGAAAATTTTGCCCGTGAAGTGATGGAACTTTTCACGATGGGACGAGGAAATTATACGGAGAAAGACATTCGGGAAGGTGCGAGAGCTTTTACAGGATGGGGATCGGATAAAGAAGGAAATTTTAAAGAACGGAAAAATCTTCATGATGAAGGCTCAAAGACATTTCTTGGAAAGACAGGCAATTTTACAGGTACAGATGTTTTAAATATCATTCTTGAAGAGAAAGCAACGGCAAAATTCATCACAACAAAAATCTATAAATTCTTCGTGAATGAAAATGTTGATGAAAACGTTGTAAAATCCCTGAGCGAAAGTTTTTACCAGTCCGGTTACGACATTAAAAAACTCATGATGGATATTTTTTCGAGCTCATGGTTTTATGATAAAAAAAATATCGGCAACCGGATAAAATCTCCGATTGAACTTATGGCAGGAATCATGCGGTCGCTTCCCATGAATATTCAGAATCCTGAAAACCTCATCGTTTATCAGAAATTACTGGGACAGATGCTTTTGTACCCGCCGAATGTTTCAGGCTGGCCCAACGGAAAATCGTGGATCGACAGTTCGACTTTAATGTTAAGGCTTCAGATTCCTCAGATCTGGTCCGGTTTACGTCCGTTGGATTACCGTCCGAAAGAAGATGATGATTTGGATATGGGTTTAAAAAACAACACGAATTCTTTAACGAAAAGTTTTAAAAACCCGAATATTACCATCTATTGGACTCGTGTAGAAAAGATTTTTAACGGAAAGAATGTGGAAGATTATTTAATTCAGAGTTCAAAATCTCTGGATATGAGTTCGGTGAAAAATTTCTCAGACAACAGCGTGAAAATGAATGTCATTAATCTCATGTCGACACCGGAATATCAGTTAATGTAGTTTTCAGGTCGCAGTAGCAGATTTTAGTTTACCGTTAAAATACAGCTTTAAAACCTGCCACCTATCATCTTTACCCTAAAACCTAAGTTTATGTTAATCAAAAGAAGAGAATTTCTAAAAATAAGTTCATTAGCAACCGCATCTTTTCTGATGCCGAATTTTCTGAAAGCCATGACATTCGATGACGCGCTGGAACCCAATCAGAAAATATTGGTGGTACTGCAATTCACAGGAGGAAATGATGGTCTGAATACGATTATTCCGACAAAAAATGATATTTATTTCAGGGAAAGAAATAAAATTGCCATTCAGAATTCCATGCAGCTTACGGACGAAGCCGGGATTAATCCTGCCCTCTCCTATTTCAAAGAACTGTACGATCAGGGAGAACTTTCCGTGATGAACAATGTCGGCTATCCGAATCCCGATAAATCTCACTTCCGAAGCATGGACATTTGGCATTCTGCAAGCAGAAGCGACGAATATCTTGACACCGGCTGGTTAGGAAGATTTCTCGATGAAGAATGTTACAAATGTGATCATCCGACTCAGGCTCTGGAAGTGGACGATATGCTGAGTTTAGCTTTAAAAGGTGAAAAAAATAAAGCATTTGCCTTTAAAGATCCGAAAAGATTATATCAGACCAGCCAGGAAAAATATTTCAAATCGCTTTACGATCATCATCATGACGATGAAACGGTTTCCTATCTTTATCAGACTTTAGGTTCCACCATCAACAACGCAGACTACATTTTCGAAAAAAGCAAAGCGAAAAAAACAGAACAGACTTACCCGAATTCTCAGCTCGGAAAAGACTTTAAAACGGTTTCTTCTTTAATTAAATCTGACATTAATACGAGAGTATATTATCTTTCCATCGGAAGTTTTGATACCCACGTGAACCAGAATGAAAGACAGCAAAAACTGTTTACAGACATCAATGATGCGGTAAAAGCGTTTGTTGCGGATATGAAAAGCAACGGACTTTTTAATGATATTTTACTGATGACTTTTTCAGAATTTGGTCGCCGTGTTGCTCAAAATGCAAGCAACGGAACCGATCACGGAACGGCAAACCAGATGTTTTTCATCAGTGGAGGTTTAAAGAAAAAAGGAATTCTGAATGCACTTCCCGATTTACTGAATCTGAATGAAGGAGATTTAATCTACACCGAAGATTTCCGGAAAATTTATGCTACTATCCTTAAAAACTGGCTGAAAGCAGACTCTTCTAAAATTCTCGGCTGGAAAAACGGGGTTTATGATTTTATATAAAAGCTTTTGATCATCCGTTATTAATTATGCTACTTTTTAACGCAAAGGATCCCTAAGATTCTTTATATACTAACTGTTTTTAAGTTCGCAAAGGCGTTTCACTCAGCAAAGAACTCAAAGGTTTAATGATGAAAAATCACGGACAGTCATAAAAACTTTGTTTTAACTTTTATATAGAATCAATGAATACAAATGCAAAAGTTAACACAAATTTAGAATAACTAATCATTATATTTTGATCATATTTTGCAACTTTTGACTCCGTTGAACCTTCAGTTTGCATCAAATTTTAAAATCATTTAGAAAGCTTTAAAAATAAAAAGAAGCTGTTGCAAAAATGAACAGCCTCTTTTCTATAATTTAAATCTAACTACTTGTCATGTTAATTCGTGGATGCAGGAAGTTGCTTAGGATCTTCTTTTTTCTGACTTTTCTGATCAATTTTCTCAGAAATCTTCTTCACGATAAATTCGATAACCAAAGGCGCAACTACTGCTACAACTGCTTTTAATATTCTTGATTTCATACTGTTTATTTTTTTATGATTCATGCAATACAATTTCTAAGCCAAGATTTTTATCAGTCTTCATCCGGAACAGCAAGGTTTTCATAATTTTTAGCTGCCGCTTTGAATTTTTCTTCCAGTCTCAGCCTGAGCTTTCTCGGTTTATGCACAACCAGACATTCTCCGAACCCCAAAAGAAGTCTTTCCAGTTCAAAATTCAACTGTACACAGATTTTAAAAATAGTACCCTCATTACTTTCGCTTACAATTTCCTGACTGGCATGAAAAGGTTTGGTTTTTACATAAGGAGCATTATGAGAATCTACAAAGAAAACCACATTTCGCGGAGCCATCGTTGGCGAAACACTCACTCCTACAATATCCTTAAAATATTCGTCGCCGTCGAGATTCATATCAATATAATCGATCTTTTCCTCAATCTTAATATCTTCCATTCTGTCCAGAGCAAGATTGTAGACATACTGCTTATTGGAACAGATCAAAAACCAGCGGTTGTTAAATTCCTTCAGCAACTGCGGATGAACAATATAAGAATCTGATTCTCTTGCTTTAAAACTTTTATAAGTGATATTTAGAACTTTTTTGTGCAAAATCGCATCATACAGAATATCAATATATTCCAGTCCTTTCAATTGCTCATTTTTATCTAAATGAATAATTGATTTCTGGTTCGTGGAATGGATGGAATCTTCCAGCTTCTGGATCACCCCGTTCATTTCCTTGAACATCGAAAAATCCTTAAACTGTTTTAAAATCTGCACTGCATTATTCATGGCTTTCAGATCACTTTCATTAACCGAAATATTATGAATGCTGTAATCGGGATCGCTGTAGCGGTAATATTTTCTTTCGTATACTTCAATCGGTGCTTCATATCCGAATTTTTCGCTCCGCATATTCTGCAGATCGAGCTGTACCGTTCTTTTGCTTACAAAAGATTCTTTTCCTTCAAATTCGAACAAAGCTTCGGAACATTCGTCAATAAGATCTTCGAGGGTATATTTCCTGTATTTATTTTTCAGACATTTATCCAGTGTTTTGTACCGGATGAGCGCGTTTTTGTTGGATGACATACGATGAGGTTAAGGTTTAAGTTGAGATTTAGGTTAAGGCTGAGATTTAGATTGAGGTTGAGGTTGAATTTAATATAAGGCGGTCAAATTCCCCTCCTCTGGAGGGGTGGCGAAAAATCTTCGATTTTTTGACGGGGTGGTTAAAAGTTGTCATTTTTCATGGCCCTCTTCCTTACCAAGGAAGCACTCAATCAATCTCTTCCAAATTGTTCAAGATTTCTTCGTTATTTCTGAACTGCGTTCGCAGACCTCCGGTCTGTTCGCAATGACAGTTTACTTTCTACTTAAAGCGTTTCCTTCAAAAGAAATTCCTTCCCAGCCGGATTCTATAAAGTTTCTGATATTCTGATGATCTGTTCCTTCAGGATTTTTAAGAACGTCTTCCCTGTAAAATTCTCCGAAAAGATTCAGCGTTTCTTCTTTAGATAAATCATTTAATTTCGCAAAACTAAAAATCTTACAGGAACCGTTATTCTGATTGGCTTCATTTACTGTATTTCCGTTCGTAAATTTTGTCGGGGTAAAATAGTAATGTTCATCAATAAAAGAAATTACATCCTTAAACTGAATTTCCTCTGCCGATTTTTCTAATTGTTCAAACAACATATCTTAATTTTTTATTTATAATTAATTCAATTTTAAAACAGAAATCCGCTCGATCGGAGCAATATCTGTGTAGAAAAGTTTTAAAAAACCATTTCTCGTTCTTTAAGGACACTATTTTTTGAAATGATTCAGTATCCACTTTAGAGCTTTATTTGTTCTTCACAAAAATCTTTGATTTTTAAATCTGATGTGCTCTAAAATATTCTCAATCATTTAACTTAAAACTAATGAGACTAATGTGTAAACAAACTTTTGTGCCTTTTGTGGTTAATTCCTCAAAAATAATTAAAATAATTTTATCTGCGCAAAAAGATTGCATACTTTAGTTTTTACTTTGCATCATCAAAATGAGAGAACACATGGAATTTAACGGAAATCATTTAATCGAATTAGGATACAGACCAGCGAAATGGTTTAAAGAAGCGATTGAATTCATCAACGAAAATAATTTAGACGAAACTCAGATAAAAGAATATCTGGAACAGTTTAAACAGCCCGAACTGATTCCGCTTCATGAAACGGCAAAAGATTTTGCGATCAACATCAGAGCAGAACACGAAAGTGAAAATGATAACGTGGAAAAAGTAATCAACACGATGAAAGTCCTGATGAAAACACCGACTCTGGAAAACGGAGCCATTATGCCGGATGCCTGTCCTACAGGTCCTGCAGGTCATATTCCTGTTGGCGGTGTGGTTGTGGCAAAAAATGCGATTCACCCGGGATTCCATAGCGCAGATATCTGCTGTTCTGTTATGCTGACGGATTTTGGAAAAGCAGATCCTAAAGAAGTGTTAGATGCAGCCCATTCCATCACGCATTTCGGTTACGGTGGAAGACCGAGAGGAGAACAGATGCCAATGTCTCAGGAATTAATGGATGCTTTCAGAGAAAACGATTTCCTGAATGACGAAAAATTAATAAGTATTGCACGTTCTCATATGGGAACGCAGGGCGACGGAAACCATTTCCTGTTTGTCGGAATTTCCAAAAATACAGGAAACACGATGTTGGTAACACACCACGGTTCAAGAGCTCCGGGCGCAGCTTTATATGATAAAGGAATGAAGGTTGCGAACCAGTTCAGAATGGAAATTTCTCCTGAAACCTTAAGAGAAAACGCATGGATCCCTTATGAAACGGAAGAAGGAAAACAATATTGGGAAGCCTTACAGTTAATCAGAAAATGGACGAAAGAAAATCATATTTCCATTCATGATGCCGCTTTGAATAAATTGGGAATCGAGAAAGAAGACCGATACTGGAACGAGCATAATTTTGTATTCAAAGATGGAGATTTATTCTACCACGCAAAAGGTGCAACGCCTTTGGATGATAAATTTATGCCGGATATTACAGGACCGAGACTGATTCCGCTGAATATGGCAGAACCTGTTTTGATTGTAAAAGGAACTACGAACGAAAGAAATCTGGGTTTTGCACCTCACGGAGCGGGAAGAAATTTCAGCAGAAGTCAGCATAAAAAATCGTTGGCGCATAAAACCATCGAAGAAGTTTTTGAAGAAGAAACCAAAGGATTAGATATCCGTTTCTTCACGAATGAAATTGACATTTCCGAACTTCCAACTGCTTATAAAAGTGCAAAAAATGTGAGAGCGCAGATTGAAGAATACGGATTGTGTGAAGTTCTGGATGAAGTGATGCCTTATGGATGTATTATGGCGGGTGATGTTCAGAAAAATGCACCGTGGAAGAAAAAGAAGAAGTTTAGAAAAGCATAGAATTTCTTTTGTCTTGAAACAAAAGAAACAAAAAGTTCAAGACCTGGAAACTTCCGCTAAAAATTAAAACTTAATCCTAAAATTCCAAAAACTTGCGCGAATTCAAGATAAGTTCTTCGGTTTAAAAGTGCAGTCGCGCTTCAAACAATGGGAATTTTTTAACGGATTAATTTTAAATTTTCTTAACGCTTCACTTTCCGAAGTCAGATTATTGGAAGTTAAGAGTTCAAAATTATCCGTAAAACAGATTAAGAACAATGGGTTAACAAAAAGAAAACTAATAACCGAACCTTGCAGGTGTAAAAGCCTGTAGGGTTTAATGAAAACCTTTAATCATAAGGTAGGAACAGTAGCTCAGATGGTTAGAGCAACAAGAGTACTTTTCGCTTATGGCAAAGAAAGTTCCTATGTATTCCAGTTGTGGGTCGCAGGTTCGAGTCCTGCCTGTTCCTCAAAAAAATGAAAAAAAATTGTTAGATATACACAAAGGCGCAATTTATTTTAACAACTACAATTTTAAGGCGCAAGGATTTTATCTCCGATAAAATTTAATGCTGAATATTTTAGCTAAAAATGTCGCACTGAGCTTGCCGGAGTGTCCGCCTTTTTAAAAAACTTTAAGGCAAAGGGAGTTCCTATAAATTATTTGGAAAATTACTCCCCGCCTTTTAAAAACTATAGGTAAAAGGAGTTCCTATAACACTTCACTTTTAATGAATCTTACTCCTCACTTATTTTTTTAAACTAAAAACAATGAAAACATTAAAATTATTCAACGCTGTACTGGCAAAAGAATCGGATGCTGAAGTATTTATTTCTCAGGATGGTTTCATCATCGAACCTCATGCAATCTGGGCAAAAAAAGAAATTATTTCTTACTACGCTAAAGAAAAGCTGAACGGAAACGATCTCAACAAAACCTTCCATAAATCTTGGCAGAAGATTAAAGAAAGTACAAGATTCGAACTGTTGATGGAACAGTTATTTCATTATTTTTCCACCTACGGAAGTAGATTTCAGGGTGAAGTGTACATTCCTGATGAAGTGTTGAATATCCCGGATCTGAAGCTTAATTTTAAAGTCATTAAAGCCTGTTCCGAAGAAGAACTTCAGGAAAAATGTCTTGCTATTCTAAGATCAGGAATCGCTCTGAAAGAAGAAACAATTGATGATTTACTGTCCATTCTGCACGACGAACTGGAATATAATTTTACAGGAAAAGAAAATATCAGAAACAAAGAAGCCATCATAAAAATTGCCGACCGTTACGATGTTTATCCTGAAAATAATGTTGAATTTTTACGCTATGTAATCTACAAAACCACAAAAGAAACATTATTAATTAAAAACAATGATTTGATTAATGATATTAAGCAAAGCAAATTCAATCCGACTTATCTTTTTGAAAGTTTCGGACTGGAAAAAATGGCGGAAATTTTCAATCGTTTCAAGCCTTTATTTCTAGCCTATAAAAACAGAGCACCAAAAGTGATTAATAAAATTTCGAAGCTGTCAAAGGTTTATCACAAACCATTAATTTCGAATCCATTGAATAACGCAACCAATATGTCACTGGAAAACAGTGATTTGCACTGGCTGGAAAATGCCACTCCGTTTGCTTTGTTTAAAGCTCTATCGGCTTGTTATTCAAGAATGTACGGTCAGGATACTTTTGTGTACAGAATACGGAACGGAAAATCGTGGACGAAAAAATCAATCGGAACTTCCGTGAATGAACTGAACTACGATTTTATTTTAAGCTATTTAAAATCAAAATATCGTTTTGAAGGAAAAAAATTCTATTTCCCTGAAGACGTAGAATTTGCGTTACCGACTTCCGAAAAAATGTTTGTGGGAAATATACCAACCGGAACAAGATTCTTCGGTGAAAGATTAGCGGTAGGAATTTACTGGGAAAATGCATGGGGAGCTTATGATTTGGACCTTTCGGGATTAAATATTGCCGGAAAAATCGGATGGAATACAGCTTACAACCAAAATTCTGGTCAGTTGATGTATTCGGGAGATATCACTTCCGCGCCAAACGGTGCTGTAGAATATCTTTACGCAAACAGAGGTTTAATGGCTCCGACTCTGGTAATGAACAACGTTTTCAACGGAAACAGCGACTGCGGATATAAAATTGTTATCGGAAAAGGCGATGCTGTTTCTTACGATTATATGATGAGTCCGAACCATCTTTTTGCGGAAGCAAAATGTCAATCCGTACAAAAGCAGACCGTTTTGGGAATATTGCTGCCAAAAGACGGAAGACAGTGTTTCGTACTGCTGAATTTCGGAGCAGGACATGCCCATGTTTCAGGAAGTACAGAAATTTCCGTAATGGCGACGAACGCATTGTATCAGCAATGGTACGAACCGATATCCTTCAATCTTTTGATTCAGGAATTAGGAGCTGAAATCGTTTATGATAAAGAAAATATCGACTTTGATTTTTCTTTGGAGAATCTGGAAAAAGATAGCTTTACGAAGATTTTTAAATGATAATAAATCCATTTTAATTGTCATTTTGAGTTTTTAAAATTTCTCAGGATGACATTTTTTTAGCTAAATTTTAGTCCTTTAATATCATTTTTCACATAAAATGATCCTGCGTAAAAAGATTGCGCAGGATGTTTTTTATTTTGTATCAAATTAAAAAACAATGACACCAAAAATAATAGAAAAACTAAAAGAAGTCGAAGCAAAGCGTGGTGTAGAAATACTTCTTGCCGTAGAATCCGGAAGCCGCGCGTGGGGATTTGCTTCTCCGGACAGCGATTACGATATACGCTTCATATACCGACACGAAAAAGACTGGTATCTTTCGCCGTGGGATAAAGACGAAACGATAGAATTTATGACAGAAGACGATCTGGACGGTTCCGGATGGGATCTAAGAAAAACGTTCCATTTATTGTTGAAGTCAAACGCGGCTTTGCTGAGCTGGTTCTACTCTCCTGTCGTTTATGTGAAAAATGAAAAATTTTACGACCTGTTTAAACCTATGGCGGACAAATGTTTTTCTCCGATAGCCGTATTTTATCACTATTCAAGCATGAGCAAAAAATATCTCGAAGCATGCAGACTTGATGAGGTAAAACTTAAATCTTACTTTTACTGCTTACGAACCACATTAACCGGAAAATGGATATTGGAAAAAGGTACAATTCCGCCTGTTTTGTTTAGTGAATTGCTGGTCTTAGTAGATGATTTTACACGAACGAAAATAGAAAATTTAATCGCTTTAAAAGCCACCAAAGGAGAATCTTACCATCATCCGAATGACTGGGAACTCTTCGGATTTTTAGAGAAAACCATACTGAATAATGAAGTAAGAGCAAAGAGCCTGAAAGGAGGAAATTCGGATAAAAACGAAATGGAGAAGGTTTTTAGAGAAATATTAATACATTAGAAATAAAAATAATGCCATGAAAAACCTCATCGCGCTCTCTCCCATGTACACGGAAGACAGCAACAATCTGAAAAAAGCATCCCTCAATTCACCCTATGAGTTGAGCCGGTTTAATGCAAAATGGAATGTTCCCGAAGAATTTCGTGCAGACGTGATTGCGGTGTATGGTGAAGATATTTATGCTGAAATTGTGGCGGAACAATGCAGTCTTACGTTGACAAAACCTGATGACGACTGGCTTTCAAAAGTTTCGGAGGAATTTACCAAAAGAAAAATCTCTTACGGAAAGCTGAAAGATTTCGTGCATGAAGAAAATATTTTCATCAAATGTTCGGATTTTAAAAGTTTTAAAGCGGGAGTTTTTGATAAAGTCACCAACATCAAAGGTTTTGATACGCTGGATCTGGAAAACAGGGTTTTCACTTCCGAAGTCGTAGAATGGGAACTGGAAGTAAGATGTTTTGTCTTAAATAATCAAATAATAACGTATTCTTCTTATTGGAGAAATGACATTTTTGATACCAATCCGCTTTCTGAAAACGAGCAGAAAGAGCTTTTTGATTTTTTCAAAAATTTCATTCAGCAGTATGGCGAAACGCTTCCCAAAGCGATTGTTCTGGATTTCGGGATCATCAAAGGAAAAGGCTGGGCTTTAATTGAAGCCAATCCGGCTTGGTGTTCGGGGTTGTATAATTGTGATGCGGAAAAAGCTTTGGAGGTGATTGTGAAAAGCTGTATAAAGAATTAAAAATGCAGATCATCATATTCATCGGGATTCCCACAAGCGGAAAAAGTTCCTTCTACAAGGAGCTTTTTTTCAATTCGCACATCAGGATCAGCATGGATTTGCTGAATACCCGAAACAAAGAAGGAAAACTGCTTCAGTACTGTTTTGAAACACAGTCCAAAATGGTGATTGATAACACGAATGTTACTAAAGAAAGCAGAAGAAAATACATTGAACTTGCCCGACAGAACAAATATGAAATTATTGCATATTATTTTGAAAGCAACATTCAGGATTGTATGGAACGGAATAAATACAGAAAAGACTCCATCAGCGAGATCGGAATAAAAGCAAAATACAAAGATCTCGAAAAGCCCTCGATTGAAGAAGGTTTTGACAAAATATTCCATGTCAAAATAAGGGAGAACAAATTTGAAATCAGCGATTATGAAATTTGAAGAAATTGAAGCGGTCATGCGGAAAAATGAAAGCCTTTCGGAACAGTATATCCTTCCGGAAAACTTTATGATCGTGAGACTCGACGGAAGAGGATTTACCAAACTTACCAAAGAAAAACTGTCGCTGGAAAAACCTTTCGACCTGAAATTCAGTCAGGCAATGATCGATACGACGAAACATCTTTTTACCATCGGGTTTAGAGTGTTGTACGGTTACACGCAGAGTGATGAAATTTCACTGCTGATCCATAAAGACGACCAGACTTTCAGCAGAAAAGTAAGGAAGATCAATTCTGTTCTCGCGGGAGAAGCGAGTGCTTTTTTCAGCCTGCAGTTTCAGGAAATCTGTGTTTTCGACTGCAGAACGATTTCCATTCCGAATCGTGAAATGATCGCGGATTATTTTTGCTGGAGACAGGAAGATTCCCACAGAAATTCCCTTTCAGCCTATTGTTACTGGACGTTGAGAAACAAAGGATTCAACGCAAAACAAACCACCGAAAGAATTGAAAGAATGTCACAATCCGATAAAAATGAACTGCTTTTTCAGTACGGAATCAATTACAACGATCTTCCGTCCTGGCAAAAACGCGGCGTCGGAATTTTTAACAGAGAAGTGATCCAACAAGGCTACAATCCTGTAACACAGGAAACGGTGGATTGTGTAAGAAATGAGCTATTTATTGAAAAAAAACTACCAATAAGAGAGGATTATAGAGTATTTTTGAGGGAGATTTTTAAAGAATTTTAAAGCAAATGAACTACAAAATCATACACAACGAAGAAAAATTACAGCAATTCATAGACTGGCTTCCGGAACTACTGCCCAATGAACAATATTATGTTGCCCTTCTCGCAAGAAAAAAATACAACCCCGAAACAGGACTGAAAGCAGATAAAGCACAGTTAAAAAGATTTACCTCAACCAAAGAAAGACTGCTTCATAAAATTAGGCAGCTCGAAATTCCGGCAGGCTTGTACGAATCCGGAAATACCGAAGTTTCTCAGGATAACCTCGCCATTTATATCACTCCCAACCCGCGCGATCTTCACAATGCTTCATTGTTTTTAATGAAAGAAATTTCGGAAAAACTCATCCGGAAAGATAACGCTATCAATCCCCATACGTTGGCTTTAAACCTCATTCAGACCACCACTTCACGAAAGATATTCTTTGATCTTGATATTGATTTCTGTATAGAAAACCATCAACAAGCCATTGAGAAATTTAAACTAGATATTGCCGATTGTCTTAATTCTGATTGTCTTACGTTCATTAAAACAAACGGCGGACTGCATTGTTTAATTAAATTAGACAACATTCAGAAAGAACACCAGAAAAGCTGGTATCAGAAAGTGTCACAGCTTTCTTGCAATGAATATGAAGTTACGATGAACGGCGATAACGTTTTACCTATGGTAGGCTGTTTTCAGGGAATTGATTTTTCACCTTATTTTTTAGATTAAATTATGTGTACACCGAATACTGAATTACAATTCTGCACTTGTACTGAAGGAGATATTTTTGAAATAAAAAATATATACATTTGGTCTTTGAATAGATACGTTGGCTACAAGGAAAAAAATCCATTCTTTTTCGCAAGCTTTGTAAAACCCGTAGAAGATTTTAGTAATACAATCTCCGCACAAAACATAATATCAAAACTTAATGAAGGTAATATTTTTGATTTCGAATATCTTCCAAAGGAAAAAGACACATTGGATATCAGCTTCAATGCTAAAAATAGAGCTGAGTATAAATATTTCACCATAATCTTTAGAGATGGAATATGGCAGAAAGGACAAAATCCGCATTACGTCAGTGTTATTGAAAACATCGCAAGAGGTGAAGTGAAAGTCACCTACAAAGAAGAAAATGAGTTTCTAAAACATGTTGAACATTTAAAGATTAAATATGGAATTGAAATTCCTGAATCTATTAAAGTTCGGTGTGCCAATTTAAAAGACGATTCCCAAGATCCAATTTATTTAGCTATTAGGAACTTTAAAGAGTATAAAACTTTCTATCATCCGGAATTTATTAAATACATTACTGATAAATATTTTAACGAATTTCACGAATCAGAAAATTCAAACGCATTGCAATCTCTTTTGGATAAAGCACAAAACACATTCTCTTTATTAGAAAAAAAATTTATTTCTGAAAAAATAGATTTATCATTTATTAATAAATGTTTCAATGAATTAAATGATAAACTTGAATGTGTTTTCACTTCAATTCCTATAAAAGATGACGAATACATGATTATTGATGGACGTTTTTATTCAAAAGTAATTTTCTCAAAAGGCAAACGTAAAACATATTTCATAAACAAAGTAAAAAAAATAAATTATGAAATATTTAAACTTTTTAAAGGATAATTAAATGACCATCCAGGACCTTAAAAACAAAAACCTCATCCTTTTCGAAGCCATCTCTGGAAGCCGCTCTTTCGGATTGGCAACAGAAAATTCCGACACAGACATTCGCGGCGTGTATTATTTACCGAAAGAAGACTTTTTCGGGTTAAACTATATTCCGCAGATTTCCAATGAAACCAATGACATCACCTATTACGAAATAGGGAGACTCATCGAACTGTTGCAGAAAAACAATCCCAATATCCTCGAAATTATCGCCAGTCCGGAAGACTGCATCTTACAGAAACATCCCTTGATGGATCTCCTGAAACCCGAAGATTTCCTTTCCAGACTCTGCAAAGACACTTTTGCAGGATACGCTGTTTCCCAGATCAAAAAAGCAAAAGGACTCAACAAAAAGATTCTCAATCCGATGGATAAAGAGAAAAAATCCATCCTCGATTTCTGCTACATCCTGCAGGATCAGGGCTCCGTTCCGTTGAAAAAGTGGCTGCGGGAATTCTCTTCCGCCGAAAATCAAAATGGTTTACAGCAGGAAAAATGCGGTTTGGTAAGCATCGACAATACCAAAGGAATGTTTGCCCTGTTTTACGATCAATCCGGCGATTTCAGATACAAAGGAATCATTCAGAATGAAGAAGCCAATCAGGTCTCTGTTTCCTCCGTTCCCAAAGGACAACATCCCCTTGCCTATCTTTTCTGCAACCTTGATGCCTATTCCACCTACTGCAAAGATTACCGTGAATACTGGAAGTGGGTTTCCGAAAGAAATGAAGACCGTTACAACGTTAACCAGAACCATGCACAGAATTACGATAGCAAAAATATGATGCACACCATCCGTTTATTACAGTCCTGCGAACAGATATTTAAAAACAATTCCCTCAATATCCGTGTTGATAACCGCGAAGAACTGTTAGACATCAAATCCGGAAACTGGTCTTACGAACAGGTCATGAAAAAAGCAGAAGACCTTATTGCTTCCATTGAAAAACATCATGCAGCTTCTGCCCTGCCCGATGTTCCGGATCTGGAAAAAACCACAAAAATCTTAGTTCAGATCCGCGAGGAACTCTATAAAAACAAATAAAGCTTCATTTCTGAAGCTTTATTTTATGTATTGTCTGACATTTATTTTACCAATCTGATCTCCATTGCAGAAAAACCTTTCGGGGATTTTTCCTTTTCGAAAGAAACTTTATTTCCTTTTTTAATCTGGTCGATGCAGTTGTTGTTGTGGAAGAAAATATTTTCTTTAGTCTTATCTTCCGTAATGAAACCATATCCTTTTTCGCTTAAAAAAGTTACAATTCCTGTTTTTACAGTTTCTTCAGCCTCAATAGGAGCTGCTCCCAACTGGATATTGTTGATATCAATTTCCTCTCTTTCAGCCTGATCCGGTGGCGTAGAAGTAAGTTGTCCGTTCGCATCTACATACATGAACATTTCGTTCAGGCTTTTCCCTTTATCATTATTTTCCTTACGCTCTTCACGGCGCATTGCTTTTTCTTTTAGTTTTTGCTGTTTTTTCTTGAAATTTTCTTTTTTAGAGAAAGAATCTGCCATATATTTTATTGAATTTTTATTTTACAGTTATTTAAAGCTTCGGAAAAATCAGGGATCTTCCCCCTCTCAGTGATTCTGTCCACCAAATTCCGAACCTGTTATTAAAGGGTTTCTGAGTACTTTTATTAATGTGAATGCCTATGAAAAGGCATAAATTGAAACGGAAGTAAATAAAATATTCTAAACGATCACAGAAAGTAAAGACAGAGATTTCTTTTAATAAGTTAACAAATATACGAAAAATAAGCATACCAAACAAATATTTGGGATTTCAATTCGCTGAATTTCAATTTATTTTAGAGATTGGTTTTTAAATAAAGCTTTCTTGAAAAATATAATAATGATTACAGTTCGGTGAAAAAACAGGTTTGGGAAATATAATAATTATACTTAATTTGCTCAGGATATAAAACTTTACCCCGTAGAAATTCTGCATATTAAAATTCAGAAGCTCTGCCCATTTAAAGTTCTCATGATAATTTTTAAACAATAAACCATGATTCTCGAAGGATTAAATACAGAAGGCGTACTTATTTTTGCCAGTACCACCAAGTGTAAAAACTATTATTCGGATAAAAAATTCAATTACGATTATCCCGATGGATTATCAGAATTATTGAAACAGGGAATCATCCACATTATTACTACTGATGAAACAGTAGAGCAAGTCGATTTTACTTTTGATAAAGAAGAAATAGACCGCAATAGATGGGAATTTTACGATTCTTACAACTACTTAAAAGTAGAATCCGGAGATGAAGTCCGCGCTGTTTCTCATGCGGATTTTACCCAGATGTGCCATCATCATAAAGGTGATTTAGAAGCCCATATCGATAGTTCATTATTCCTTAAAAACATTTTAAACGGAAGCAGAGATGTAACCAAAGAAGAATACTTTAAATATGAATTGCCATTGATAGAAATACCAGCGGGAATCTGGAAATTAAATGTTTATTCCCTTAAAGAAGAGCATATCCTTAGCTGGATCGAATTTTTAATCCACCTGGAAAAGATAGAATCCGTTGATATCGATAAAATCACCCTGAAGCCGCTTGAAATCTATTCTTAAATAAAAATACTTTTCGAGAGCAGAAATAATATGAATTATATAGACGACAGCACAGTACCCCAATGCAAGATTGAAGAAAAGAAATTCGATTGGGGAGAACCCTATACAGTCTATACCCCTGTTTTCTGTTTTCCCGATTTATTAAATACCACACTGGAAAATTCGATTATTCTGTTTGGAGAAAATAACTTTAAGCATCAGTTATTGATGTTATACAATACAATCAATAACCATGAAGAGTCTGAAAGACTTACAAACTATCAGGGAGAAGCATTGAACAGGAAGTCAATATTGGAATTGATAAACATATATCTTAAAAAAAACGAAACTTTAACAGCTCCTTGGGAAAAATACAACATTGGATTAAAAGAGGATGATTATATAAGGCATCTTGAAGATAAGCTGGGAAAACCTCTGTATTATGTAAAAGTCTGACTGTCAAATAAAGTCGTGGCTATTACCTCTTATTGAAAATCTTGTGAAAAAATAGAATTTCGATAGCGCGGATTTGAAATCCGTGCTGTACTCAAAAACCGCGCTGCGCAAAGTTTCCCGACTTTGAGCAATATCAAACCCAAACATTTTTTTTAAATTTATCCCGTTTCTGATAGTCTCCCTATTTTGAGCAAAAATTAAAACAATACTAAATGAAAGAAGGCTATATTATAAAAGATCGGGAAAAACCGTATTTTATTACTTGTACAGTAGTAGATTTGATAGATATTTTACAAGAAAAGTTTATAAAGATATCGTAGTTGCTTCTTTAGATTATTGTATAAGAGAAAAAAGAATGATGTTGTATGGCTACTTCATCAATGGATGTTATTAACCCAAAATCCCTAAATAATATGAATTTTAAAACTAAAATAGTTATCATTTTATTATCCTCTTTATTACTTACGAATTGTAAGGAGGAAATGAAAAAATGTGTAAGTCAATCAACCGATACTAATGTAAAACTATATAATGATTTAACAGATCAGTTGATACCTTATTTTTTTCGAGAAGATTATTTAGGTAAAAAAAAATATTTTGATAGTTTAAGAGTTCATAATGAGGATTTATATATCGAAGAGAAGACAAAAGCCCACAACGAAATTTTTAATCATCCTGAAAAATATTGCAATTTGTATATTGATTCTGCTAAAAATAAAAATACAGATTTTGTTACAGGTAGTAAAAATTTTATTACAGGTCATCCCGAAGCTCCTATAAATTATATAAAAAGTAGGAAGGAGCTTTTAAAAGAATTTTCCAATAATACAGATATTATTAAAAAATTAAGTACACGAAGTTCTATAAAAGCAAATCAATTTAATTTGTGTACCGCAAAAGTACTGGATCTGGCAGAGTATGATAAACATACAAATGAATGTGAGATAGGAGTAGTATATTTTTCAGAGATTGTATTTGATCCTTCTAAAAAAAGAGCATTAGTTTTTGTTGACCATCATATAAAAAAAGATTATTACGGTAGAAATGCTGTATTTAAACTAAAATTGCATGATAATTATTGGGAAATAGAAGATTATACGATATTGTCAACTTCCTAATTCTCGATAGCGCGGATTTGTAACCCGATAGCGCGGATTTACAATCCGTGCTGTACTTCCAAGCTCAAAAATGCTTTGGTTATATCCCATTTCTTCATAAAATTCTATACAAATTCTTCTCTTTCTATGGAAGATTTCCTGATTTTCGGAACAGTAACTTTATGGGACGTAAATCATTTTTTCGCATTCGTATAAAACGAATAATAATAAAAAACAGGATACTTTTCAAAAGTTTCTGATTTACCCATGGTGTAGGCATCATGTTCATATATATTTGAAAAATCAAGAATAAGAGATTTCTTTTCCGGGAAATTGAAGATGAACTTTATTAAACTGCTCACAGCAGTTTCCGTCTCATAAGTAAATAAAAGTTGTTTTCCGTCAGCACTGTATACTTTCTTATTATAGACTCTCGCATTCAGTTTTTTATCCACACCCGTATCACTGGATTTTACCTTGTACATCAATGTTTCCTTACCATTCTTCATAATGTATACATCTGCATTTTTATAACTATTATCATACTTAAAAACAACAGCTTCATTGATTTTCATAATCATATCTGTGAATTTTTCTTCATTAGGGATCGACTGCGTTTCCGTGCCTGCAGGCATTTCGATAGGTCCTGATTTTGAAGCTGCTGCCGGTTTCTTTTTTTGTGCATTGACAGTAATCCCGAAGAATACCATTGCAGTTACAACTGAAATAAATTTGAAAATTTTCATGGAATATTTTTTTTGCAATGTTATGTAAATTATTTAGAATAAATGTACATCAGGTTGATAATAATTAATTGTTATGGTTTTCCATAATCTTTTTTTTGTGGAGAAATCATATATTTATAAAAACAAAAAGCCATGAGTTTCAAATTAATTGCGATAAGACCTCTTGAAGGTTGTAATACAAATTTTTTAAAAAACCTAATTCCAAATCAAACTTATCAATTTTACAACGATTACATTTTTCATTATGAAGATAATGACAAGACTAAAGATGTCATCAACATTGAAAAGTTAGAACAAATAGTTCCTGAAAATCTTTATAATCAAGGAAAAATAGAAATTAATATTTCAGCAATCGTCGGTAAGAATGGAAGTGGAAAGAGCAGTATCGTAGATTTACTTTATGCTTCATTTTATAATCTTGCAATTTCCGAAGGAATTATTAAAGTCATAGATTTTTCTGATGCAGCTAAAGATTTGGATCAAAATTTCAATTTAAAAGATTACAAAAGTCCTTTTAAAAATGAAAGCGATTACGATTTTTACAAAAAAGAAAAAATAAATTACTTTGACGAAATATATAATAAAGCAGTAGAAGAAAATGATCAAGAACTAATTAAATCTTTGAAAGAATGGAAGTATGTTTTTGATACAAATATTTTATACTATATAGAGAATCTGTATTTAGAAATCTATTTTGAAGTTAATAATGCTTACTTCTTAATTAAAAAGAAAGATGAGACCGAAGATTTCAAGTTTGATTTCTTTGAATTTAAAGATAACAAATTTAATAATGTTCTTTTTGAAGATTTAAAACACAATGAGGAAAATGAAAATCCAAATGGAGAAATAAAAACTATTTCAAAACTTTTTTATAATCTCATTGTAAACTACTCTCTTTATGGCTTAAATTCGAAGGAAGTTGGGGATTGGATAGAACGACTTTTTCATAAAAATGACGGTTATCAAACTCCTATAGTTATAAATCCTTATCGTGAACAAGGGAAAATAGACATAAATAGTGAAAATAATTTAGTAAAAAATAGATTAATGGCAAATACTTTAATCAATGACGGTTTACGGCAACTTACCCCCAACGCATATATTACTGATTTAATCATTTCAATAAATGATGAAAAAAAAACTGATAAGCTTTTTTCAGATATTGTAGTTCAAACTAAGTTCATAAAGTCACTAATTGATTTTTTCAATGCAAATCCGAATTTAGCAGATCAAAAAAAAATAAATAAATCTACATTTTCAATAAATGAATTAGATCGTGCTTGTATCAATTATATTTTTAGAAAGCTAAGAAAAATTATCCGCAATTATAATATTTATTCAGATTATGGAATTATTGAAAATGAATTCAAAATACGTGACGAAAATATTAACACTATAACCACTTTTTTAAACAAGCTATCTACAGATAATAGTCATATCGCATATAAAATAAGACAAGCAATAAATTTTATTGTTATCAATAAAATAGAAGGTAATGATATGATATATAATTATTTCAATAAACAGAGTCTTAAAGAAGAGCAAAAAAGCTTTTTATTTTCTGACTACTCTAAAATAATTAACAACAGAACACGCAAATATTCAATAGATATTATTAATTTGCTTCCACCATCAATTTTCGAAATTGATTTTATATTTAATAATGATGTCGGTAATAAATTTTCAATGTTAAGTTCAGGGGAAAAACAACAAATATTTGGAACAAATTCAATTTTATATCATTTAATTAATTTGAACTCTACTTTTGATAATAAATTTGAGTACAAATACCCATATATTAATTTAATTCTTGATGAGATAGAATTATACGCACATCCAGAAATGCAACGTCAGTACATAGATAATCTTTTAAGCGGAATTAAAAAATTATACATATCAAAAATCAAAGCCATAAACATCCTTTTTGTAACTCATTCTCCATTTATTTTATCTGATATCCCAAAACAAAATATTTTATTTTTGAAAACAGAAGTAAGAGAAAGAAACGGTAAAAAAATACAATTATCAGTTCCACAACCTTTTGAAAATAAGAACTCTTTTGGTGCAAATATTACAGATTTATTAGCTGATAGTTTTTTCATTAGTGATGGTTTAATTGGAGATTTTGCAAAAGAAAAAATTGGTATTACCTTAGAGTGGTTAAAGATTAAAGGAAATGAAAATCAAATTAGAAAATTTAACATTGATCAGGAAATTGCAGATAAAATTCCAAAATTTGAAAACATAAATAACGAAATAGAATATCATAAAGCAATAATTAAACTAATCGACGAGCCTTTAGTTCAAAATAAATTAAAAGAAATGTTTATCGGATTTGTTTCAGATGATTTTGAATTTAGGAATGAACAAATACTTGTGTTGGAAGAAAAGCTAAAAAAATTAAAAAGACAATAATTATGCTAAGTATTAATTTTGGAAAACTAACCGAAGATAATTGTCTTTCTTTTTGTGACGGATATCTAAATTCATCAGGAAAGAAAATTAAAGGAATGATTGATTGGATTTTTGAAAGAAAAGAAAATATATTAGATGATACAATTACTAATATATCTGAAAATTTTTCAATAAAAAAAGAACTGGAAGAACTGAAAGCTAAACTAACCAAAGAAGAAATAAAAAAAATTTTATCGTGCGATTACAAAAAGCTTGAGAATAAAAATGATGAATATTCAAAATTCGATTTTAATTTTTGGCTTGCACCAAAGATCGAAGTAAATCTTTTAGAAAAAATATTTAATTACTCATCATTTAGAAATTATAAAAAAACAATAATTAACGGGTATTGGCTGTCAGAGAAATTAGGAATAGACTGCTGTCCTTATTGTAATCGTAATTATACATCTTCTCATCAAACATTTTTTAAAAATATTAATAATGAATTGAAAGAAAAACACGTCTTTCCAGAATTCGATCACTTTTATCCAAAAGAAAAATATAAATTGTTAGCTATTTCATTTTATAATTTGATACCTTCTTGTAATATTTGTAATACACATTTCAAAGGTGGTAGAAATCCGTTAGACATTTTTCATCCTTATAAAAATGTAATTGATAACCATTTTTCGTTTATAGGATTTCCAAATGACATTGGTACACTTTATGGAGCAGGACATAAAATAACTTTAGATTTTGAATACAATTGTGATTCAATTACCAAAGAAGAACTAGTAAAATCGATTGATTTTTTTGGTATAAAGGATACTTATGAAAAATGTCATAGCAATCTTATAGAAGATATTATTTATAAAAAATTGGCTTTTAGCGAAAGATACATAAAAGAATTACAATCTACCTATAAAATAAGTTTTGAAGATGCATATAAAATATTATTTGAAGTTCATTTTGAGGATGATAAATTACATAGAAGACCTTTTAGCAAACTAAAAAAAGATATTTATAAAAATTTTTAATTCCACTTGCGCAGATTTTCAATCCACACTCCCCAAAACCCTCTCCCTTCCTTAATTTAACATAATATCCTGACTACAAAATATTTACCCAAAAATAATGACCATTTCAAAATAAATTTTAAATTTGAAAGAATTTAAAAAAACACAAACATTTATGTCTTCAAGATCAGAAATAGGGCACGCCAAAAATGTGGCGAACCTGCAAAAATTAATTCAGCAGATTTCCGTTTATCCCTTTTACAATCCGCCGGTTCCCGAGCTTACCATCGATAGTCTCCAGAACCTCTACATTACTGCCAATGCGAAACTTACGGAAGTCGAGGAAAAACGCAATGCCAACAAAAATGCCATTGCTCTTCGTCAGGACGCATTCAAAAACCTGAAAACAAACTGTACCCGAATTACCAACCGTTTAGAAATTCTCGGGTTATCACAGGGAACCTTAAATCAGGCAAAATCATTGAACCGCACCATACAGGGGGCAAAAAAGAAACCTGCCACAACATCGGAGGAAGGCAAAGAAGCACCCAAAATCATTTCCTCTTCCCGACAGTCTTACACCCAGCAAGCTGAAAACTTCGGTATTCTTGTACAGTTACTCGAAACCATCCCCTCCTACACACCGGAGGAAGAAGAACTGAAACTATCAACCCTTAATGCCTACAAACAATCATTGGTAACCACCACTCAGGCAGTAGACCAGACCGAAGCAGAACTTAACCTCAAGTTCATCGAAAGAAACAGAATACTGTATGCAGAAGGAACCGGACTCTATCCCATCGTCCAGAACGTAAAAAAATATGTAAAAAGCCTTTACGGAGCCACCTTTCCCGAATACAGCAATGTAGCGGCAATTAAATTTTCGATGATAACAGAATAACATCCTTCTAAAGAACAGAGGATTAAAACCAAAAATCTTTTTGTAAAAGTTAACAACTAAAATAAAAACATCCTGACGAATATTCAGTCAGGATATTTTTTATATTTTGATCGCTGAAAGTTATATTGGAGCAACTGAAACTTAAATTCTTTCAATTCTAAACAATATTCTTGCTCCTGAAAGTTATATTAAAGCAACTGAAACTTATATTCTTCCAACTGTAAACAATATTCTTGTTCCTGAAAGTTATATTCGATCAACTGAAACTTACATTCTTTCAACTGTAAACAATATTTTTGCTCCTGAAAGTTATATTCGATCAACTAAAAGTTATATTCTTCCAACTGTAAACAATATTCTTACTCCTGAAAGTTATGTTCGATCAATTGAAAGTTATATTCTTCCAACTGTAAAAAATATTCTTTTTTCCTTCAATTTAAATTTTAAAGTCAAATATATAACTCCTCCTTAAACTGCTCCTACGGAGCAATATCTGTGTAGAAAACCCCATCCATATAGCAACAGAACTCCGGAGGAGTTCAATTTCGCCCCTCAGATATCATCACAACGCAATCTGAAACCTCATTTTCCCTATCTCCACCGACAAACCCCATAAAAAAACCACCGGAAATCCGGTGGTTTTCATATCTGTTAATATCAGAATAATCTTAAGCTTCAGATGAAGGATTATGATCTCCCGTAGGTTTTTCACCTTCCGGTCTTCTCTGTCCTTCCGGTCTGTTTGGTCTTTCAGATCTGTTGTTCTGTCCTTCCGGTCTTGGTCCTCTTTGTTCACCTTCTTTCTTCTCAGGTCTTGGAGGTCTTGGCAACAAAACTTTTCTGGAAAGCTTCATTTTCTTACGGTCATCATAACCCATAAATTTCACTTCCACTTCATCCCCTTCGTTATAAGGAACTTTGTCTAAACGAGCCCATTCGATCTCAGAAATATGAAGAAGACCTTCAGTACCTTTAGCAATCGCTACGAAAGCACCGAAATCCATTACTTTCACAACCTTACCTTTGTAAACTTCTCCTACTACAGGAACAAAAGTAATCTCATTGATCTTCGCAATCGCTTCGTTGATTTTTTCTCTGCTGACACCGGAAATTTCGATTCTTCCGATTTCTCCAATTTCTTCAATTGCAATAACAGTATCTGTATCCTTCTGCATTTGCTGAATGATTTTTCCACCAGGTCCGATTACAGCACCGATGAAATCTTTAGGAATTTCCATCATTACCATTTTCGGAGCGTGAGGTTTCACATCTTCTCTTGGAGCAGCAATTGTTTCAGTAATTTTATTTAAGATATGGATTCTTCCGTCTTTAGCCTGTAAAAGCGCTTTCTCCATAATATCCATTGATAATCCCTGGATTTTGATATCCATCTGACAAGCTGTGATTCCGTCTGCAGTTCCTGTTACCTTAAAATCCATATCACCTAAATGATCTTCGTCTCCTAAGATATCAGAAAGTACCGTGAATTTCCCTGATTTTACATCAGTTACCAACCCCATTGCAATACCAGAAACTGGTTTTGTAATCTGAATACCCGCATCCATCAATGCCAATGTTCCGGCACAAACTGTCGCCATTGAAGAAGAACCGTTGGATTCTAAAATATCAGAAACGATACGGATCGTATAAGGATTTTCTTCAGGGATCATATTTGCCAAAGCTCTCTGAGCAAGGTTTCCGTGACCAACCTCTCTTCTTGAAGTTCCTCTCAAAGGTCTGGCTTCACCCGTTGAGAACGGCGGGAAGTTATAATGTAAGAAGAATCTTTCGTCATAGTTTGCCATTACGCTGTCTACCATGTTCGCATCTTTTACCGAGCCTAAAGTTACAGCCGTTAAAGATTGCGTTTCACCTCTTGTGAAAATTGCAGAACCGTGCGCTCCCGGTAAATAATCGATTTCGCTCCAGATCGGACGAATCGTTTCAGGATCACGACCATCAAGACGGATTTTATCATTCAAAATCATCTGACGCATCGCTTCTTTTTCCACATCGTGGTAATATACTTTTACGAAAGGAGTTACTCTTTCAAGCTCTTCTGCATCTTCTGCATACTGAGCAAGGAATTCTTCACGGATCGCCTTGAATTTTTCTCCTCTTTCTTCTTTGCCTGAAGGAGTTTTCGCTACTTCATATACTTTATCGTAAGTTTCTTTCCAAACTTTTTCACGGATTTCCTCGTCATGAGTTTCGTGAGAATATTCTCTTTTCGGGAATGATTTTCCTACTTTTTCAGCTAATCTTTCCTGAGCTTCAACTTGTTTTTTAATTTCAGCGTGAGCGAAAGTGATTGCTTCAAGCATTTCCTGCTCAGAGATTTCTTTCATTTCACCTTCCACCATTACGATAGAATCTTTAGTAGCTCCCACCATAATATCAAGATCAGAATTCTTAAGATCTTCGAATTTAGGATTAATAGAAAGCTCACCGTCAATTCTTACCACTCGTACTTCAGACATCGGTCCGTTGAAAGGAATATCTGTAATGGCAATCGCCGCAGACGCCGCCAAACCTGCTAAATCATCAGGAATCGACTGTCCGTCATAAGAAATTAATGAAATCATTACCTGAACTTCCGCATGGAAATCTTCAGGGAACAAAGGTCTCAAAACTCTGTCTACCAAACGCATCGTAAGGATTTCCTGATCAGATGGTCTTGCTTCTCTTCTGAAAAAGTTTCCTGGGATTTTACCGCCTGCATAGAATTTTTCTCTGTAATCTACTGTTAAAGGTAAAAAATCTACACCAGGATTGGCTTCTTTGTTGGCTACAACAGTTGCTAAAAGCATTGTTCCGCCCATTTTTACGACTACAGATCCGTCAGCTTGCTTAGCTAATTTCCCTGTTTCAATTGTGATTTCTCTGCCGTCTGCAAGAGTAATCAGCTCTGTAATTGCTTGAGGTACACTCATAAATTGTTTTGTGTTGTACTCCGTATTGAGTACTTTAATTAATTATATTTCGTCTAAATTTTCGTTTGCAAAGATAATGTATTATAATGATTTTTTTAAATTTTTGCCTGTAAAATCTTACCCATCTATCCCATAATTTCCATATATTCTGCACCGAAAATCACTTCTGATTACGAAAACAAAAAAGCAACCTCTTCCGAGATTGCTTTTTATGTGAAAATCTTTGTAGATTATTTTCTTAAACCTAATTCAGCAATAATTGCTCTGTATCTTGCGATATCCTTATTTTTAAGGTAATCTAATAAACTTTTTCTTTTACCTACCAGTTTCACCAAAGATCTTTCTGTGTTGTAATCTTTGTGATTGCTCTTTAAATGAGCAGAAAGGTGGTTGATTCTGAAAGTGAAAAGTGCAATTTGCCCTTCAGCAGTTCCTGTGTCCTGTGCAGATTTTCCGTGTTTTGCGAAAATTTCCTGCTTTTTTTCTGTTGTTAAGTACATTCCAATATTGTTTAATGATTATTATGTAACGGGTGCAAAAGTACGACTATTTTTTTATTCTGCCAACATTATTGATTTCATTTATTGATTTTGATAGAAAAAAATGTTAAAAATTTCTTAAAAAAATTATGCTACCCCACTAAAAGGCAGTAATTTTGAATACGAATTTAGTGATGAGAAAATTAATAACATTTACCACCTTTACTTTAGCTCTTTTTGCAGGTTTTTCTTTATTAAAAGCTCAGAAAAGCCATGAAAACAAGATCAAAAAAGTTTTATATTTCAATCCTGAGGTAGAACCCGACCTTCAGGAAATTAAAGAACCTACCAATACGGCTTTCTTCAGCGCAGTTTCTGATAATTTAAGCGAAAGAAAAAACAAAATGCTGAGAACGGAAACCCAGATTTCTTTTGACAGCATAGACAAGCAGACCGTTTGGGATTACTGTAAAAACAACGATGCCGATTTTGCCATTGTTCCGAAAGTAAAATATTTCAAAGTGGGAATCGGAAAATATGTTTTTTCCAATCAGGTCGTGGTAAGCATGAAATTATTTGATGCAGAAGGGAATTTGGTTACCGAAACGGATTATGATACGTATAAAAAGAACATGAGATTGCTTGGTTCTACTGTAAATTCTGTAAAGATAGGAACCAACGGAGCGATCAAAGGAATTTTAAAACAGCTAAAAAAAATTAAACCTTCTGCAGAATCCGGATTTTAATTTCCGGCAGTTAAAACTATTATGCAAGTCATTGAATCTTATAAAATTAAATTCATCCCTGTGTGAATAATTAAAAATATTTTATTAATTTAGTCTGAAACAATTCATTCAAACTATCTCAATTGAAATTTCTTAGCATTTGCAGTTTTTGCAGGTGCTTTTTTTATTGAATTGTTTTTATTTAAATATATTCATCAGTAATCCAACGAATTAAAATCACTTAATTTTCATTTATAGGTGAATAATTAAAACCTTTTTTGTATTTTTAGCATACATTAAATCTAAATAATATGAAAAATTCAAACCTGAAAAAGCTCACCAGAAAAGAGCAGGAAAAGATCAACGGCGGAGGTCTTCAGAAATGTCATTACCATTTTGAATGTCCGGGCGGATCCTGCTGTCAAAATGTTTGTGTCTATTACAACTGTCCAGAAGTTTAACCCAAAAAGATTGTTATGAAAAATCTAAAGAAACTAACAAGAAAAGAGCAGGAGAAAATCAATGGAGCCGCTTTGGTACAGTGTACGAAAGACTCCCATTGCTTTGGCGGATATTGCTGCAATTATGCGTGTTATATGTATGCCTGCATTGAACCTTAGTATATGAGAATGTATACTGAATAATAAAATTCAGCAGTGAAGTAAAAAAACAATAATCTATTACTTTTAAAATTTAATTTTTTCAAAGCATCCGCTTTTTTGCAGATGCTTTTTTTATTCTCAGAAATTTAAATAATCCTTAAATTTTGCAGTTCTTTGGGCAATTTTAAAAATTTGGGTTATTTTTGCACTACTCTTAAAAATTTGACGTTTTGAATTCTAAAGACGAACTTATCTTCAACCCTGCCGATATTGCCGAAACTCTTAGCGAACTTCACGCAGATGAGAGGCTTTTGGCATTCCTGAAAGTTCCGAAAGAATACAAAGCAGATGTTTTTTCGCATCTTAATCCCGATTTTCAGGAAGAAACGATCAGAAGTATCGGGAGCGATGAGGTTTCAGAAATCCTGAATGCGATGACTCCGGATGACAGAACGGCTCTTTTTGAGGATTTTCCGGATGAACTTATTAAGTATTCCATCAATCATCTTAATCCACAGGAACGCAGAATAGCGCTTAAATTATTAGGCTACGATTCTGATTCTATTGCCCGTCTTATGACGCCTTATTACATCCAGATCCGTAAAGAATGGACGATTAAAAGATGTCTTCAGCAGATTAAAAAAGTGGGAAGCAAGGTTGAGACGATGAATTACCTCTACGTTGTGGACGAAAGAAACCGGCTGATCGATGATATTGCTCTGGGAAGTCTTTTGTTGGCGGAGGAAGACACTTTGGTTTCAGAAATTACGGATAATCATTTTGTTGCGATTACCACAACGACGACTAAAGAGGATGCGGTACAGTATTTCGAAAAGTATGACCGTGCTGCGCTTCCTATTATTACAGAAGCGGGAGTTCTGGTAGGAATTGTAACGATTGATGACATTCTCGACCAGATCGAACAGCAGAATACGGAAGATATTCAGAAATTCGGGGGATTGGAAGCTTTGGACGTTCCTTATACGCAGACTTCTCTTATCGAAATGGTAAAAAAGAGAGGAATGTGGCTGATTATTTTATTTTTCTCTGAAATGCTTACGGCTTCGGCGATGGGTTATTTTGAGGATGAAATTCAGAAAGCGGTTGTTCTCGCACTTTTTGTTCCTTTGATTATTTCCAGTGGAGGAAATTCCGGTTCACAGGCTGCAACTCTGATTATCAGAGCAATGGCACTTCAGGAAATTACTTTAAAAGACTGGTGGTATGTGATGAGAAAAGAAATTTTCACGGGTTTATCATTGGGCGGAATTTTAGGGATCATCGGTTTCCTGAGAATTATGATCTGGCATAAAGCAGGTTTTTTCGACTACGGAATTCATTGGGCTTTTGTAGGATTAAGTGTAGGGGTTTCTCTGGTGATGATCGTTCTTTGGGGAACACTTTCGGGTTCTATGGTTCCTTTCATTCTTAAAAAATTAAAACTCGATCCGGCAACTTCTTCAGCTCCTTTTGTAGCCACGTTGGTGGATGTAACAGGATTAATCATTTATTTTTCTGTTGCAGGACTTTTCTTAACGGGCAAACTTTTGTAATTTTAGGCGACATCTAAAATTGTACAATGAAGGTAGTTTCTTTGGTTCCCTCGATTACTGAGGCTTTATTTGATTTGGGTTTAACGGAAAAAGAAGTGGTCGGAAGAACAAAATTCTGTATTCATCCCGCTGAAAAGGTAAAAAATGTACCGGTTATCGGCGGTACGAAAAACATCAATATTGAAAAAATAAAGGCTTCACAGCCGAATCTTATTTTAGCCAATAAGGAAGAAAACGTAAAAGAACAGGTGAAAGCTTTAATGCAGGACTTCAAGGTAATTGTCACCAATGTTGAAAATATTGAGGACAATTATTATATGCTTAAAAATTTAGGCAAAATCTTTCATCAGGAAGAAAAAGCACAGCTTTTTAATCTTAAAATCTATGATGTTCTCAACCACGCAAAAATTGAATCTCCCATAAAAGTTGCCTACTTAATCTGGAATAATCCTTATATGACAATCGGTTCCGATACTTTTATTCATAAAATTCTGGGTGAGATCGGTTTTGAAAATATTTTTAAAGATCGGAAACGTTATCCTGTGATTCAGACGGAAGATCTTGCGGAAGCGGAACTGATAATGCTGTCTTCTGAACCGTTCCCTTTTAAAGAGAAACATATTAAAGAATTAAAGAAGTTTTACCCTGATAAAAAAATAATGATTGTAGACGGAGAGGCGTTTTCATGGTACGGAACGCACATTGCGAAGTGCGAAAATTATTTTAAGGAACTTATTTCTGATCTTAAACACGAATTTCACTAATTTTTTCACGAATAGCAGTCACTCTTTTTTTATAGATTTTCTAAGTTTTGGCTGAAGCCAATTTATTCATTTGTTTATGAAAACGGACTACAGTCCGTTTCTATTGATACCATTTCGAAAGGAAATTTTGATCTATCCTATCATACAAAAGACTCCGGCTCTTCGAGCCGGAGTCTTATATTTTAATACTTTAAAAGCGAGATTTTTACAAAATTTTAGAAACTTCGTTACACAGCCATTCCAATAATTCTCTGTCTTCTTCTGTAAAAGGATCAATCGTATGAGAATCGATATCAATCTGACCTATATTCTGTCCGTCTTTGAAGATTGGAACCACGATTTCTGCTTTGGTATCGATAGAACAGCTTAAATAATTACTTTCTTCATGTACATCGGGAACAACAAACGTTTCATTGGAAACGGCAACCTGACCGCAGATTCCTTTACCGTAAGGAATGATGGTGTGATCCGTCGGAGCTCCAACGTAAGGTCCCAGTTTCAACTCATCTTTATCTCCGTTTTTGAAATAAAAACCCGTCCAGTTGAAATAGGATATTTCCTGATCCAAAAGGTGACACACTTTCTGAAGTTTTTCTTCTGTATTATGTTTCGGACTTTCAAGAATAGACGAAAGTCGTTTTTTTAATTCTGACATTTTTTTTACTGTTTTAAGAAAATTGTTTTAAGGAAAGTTCTTCTTTGTAGCCGAACATTCCACGCTCTTTTATCATCTCTGCCACTCCTTCCGGAAGCTGATTTTCCCATCCTTTCATATTGCACCCTATTTTCTTCAGGATATCTCTGGAATAAATTTCCAAAAATTCCGGATTATAATTGGTAATATCTACAATACGGTTGTTATGCTTGAAATATTTATAAAGCTCCTTAAGGTTTTCTTCCACTTTAAGGTTATCGGAATCCAGTAATTCATGAGTTTCCGGATCTTTATAAGGATACAGATATACTCTCATGCCGTTTCGGAAAAATTTCCCGAATGCTTCCAGAATTCCTCCCGATAAATTTTTATAATATTTTTCGTCGAATACCATCAATAGATTATTCACGCCCATTGCAACGCCGATTTCTCCGCTTGTATAGGAAGCAAAATAATCAATCAGTCGGTAATATTCAGAATAATTGGATACGATTACGGTATATCCCAATTTGCCGAGAACATCTACCCTATCGAGGAAATCTCTTTCATTGATGTCTCCGTCGGCGCGAAGGTTTGAAATGGTAATTTCTATTAAAACTTCGGTTTCATCCTCAGTACAGGTTACTTCTTTCATGAACATATTGAGTCCGTTCTGAAGCATATCAATGTTCACCTTCGTTACAGGTCTGAAGCTTCCTCTTACCGCAAAAATGTTTTTCTTATACAAAATATCTGCAGGAAGCATATTATTCCCTTCCGAATTGAAAATCACGGCATCCGTCATTCCGTTTTTAACCAACTGTAAAGACATCAGTCTGTTATCCACATACGCAAAAGCAGGCCCGCTGAAATCGATCATATCAATCTCAAGATTGTCTTTTGCAACGTCGTCGTATAAAGATTCAATTAAATTTCGTGGATTGTCGTAGTAATGAAAGGCTCCGAAAATAAGATTTACCCCCAGATTTCCAAGGGTTTCCTGCTGCAAAGTGGCATCATTTTCCTTGAACTTTACGTGAATAACGATTTCATTGTAATCTTCGTTCTCCTTTACCTGAAAACGGATTCCTACCCAACCGTGACCTTTCACCGTTTTATCGAAATTAATGGTGGTAACGGTATTGGCGTAAGAAAAATATTTTCTGTTGGGGTTGCTCTCTCTGGAAATTCTTTCTTCGATAAGGGCTACTTCATAGCGAAGCATTTTTCGAAGTCTGTTTTGGGTAACGTATCTGTTTTTTACCTCTTTTCCGTAGATGGCATCACTAAAATCTTTGTCGTAAGCCGACATCGCCTTAGCAATTGTACCGGAAGCTCCCCCTGCTCTAAAAAAGTGTCGGACTGTCTCCTGCCCTGCTCCAATTTCTGCGAAAGTACCATAAATAGTAGGATCTAGATTAATTGTTAATGCTTTTTGTTTAGGAGTTAGTTTCTGATACATTAGGACATTAAATTTTTCGTAAATTTACCAAAATTAAACCAACCTCAAAAGAAAATGAAGTTGAAATTTTTAGGAACGGGAACTTCGCAGGGTGTTCCTGTGATTGGCTGCAGTTGTGAAGTGTGTACTTCAAGTAATCCCAAAGACAGTCGTCTTCGGTCTTCTGTGATGATAACCACCGATGAAGACAAAAAAATCCTTATCGACTGCGGACCCGATTTCAGACAGCAAATGCTTACCCGCAAGGAAGATCGTGTAGATATTGCTCTGCTTACTCATGAACATAATGACCATGTTATCGGTCTTGATGATATGCGTCCCCTTATTTTTAAAACAGGAAAAGATATTCCTTTGTACTGTTCTTCAAGAGTTGCCGACGAAGTTAAAAACCGTTTTCCTTATGCGTTTGCGGACGAAAAATATCCCGGAGCTCCGGCTTTTGAACTTCATGAAATTGAAAATAAACCATTCAGAGTTGTAGATACAGAAATTACCCCGATTGAAGTCATTCATTTTAAAATTCCCGTTTTCGGTTATAAATTTAAAAAGCTTGCTTATATAACGGATGCCGGATTTATTTCTGAAACGGAAAAAGAAAAATTAAAAAATCTCGATGTCTTGATTTTAAACTGCATCCGGAAGTCTGATCCTCATCCGGCTCATTTTATTTTACCGGATGTTATTAAATTATTTGAAGAACTGAAACCTGAAAAATTATTTCTTACCCACATCAGTCATCATCTGGGATTGCATGACGTTGAAGATAAAATACTTCCATCCGGAATGCACCTTGCCTACGATGGTTTGGAGATTATTTTTTAAAATTTTTCTTTGAAAAACTTTGGAGTATAAAGAAAAGTTTCTATATTTGCACACCGATTCAAAACAAGGTAACACACTTGCCCAGGTGGCGGAATTGGTAGACGCGCTGGTCTCAAACACCAGTTCTTAGGAGTACCGGTTCGATCCCGGTCCTGGGTACAAAAAACCTCTGAAATCATTTGATTCTCAGAGGTTTTTGCTTTTTAGGGTGGCCAAAAAGGTGGCCAAAAAAAATATCTTTCATATTAATTTAAATAGACATCCTATCTATAGCATCCCTTCGTTATCCCCAACCCTTCCACATAATCTTTATATTGTATGCTGCAAACACTAGAAGCGAAAGCTCATATTTTAGTTAACAACTATTATCAGCCAAAGAAAACAACATAAAATCTAAAATTTTAAACATAACGATAAAAAAATCGCTAAAAATTTTTGGCGATAAAAAAAATGTCATATCTTTGACGAGAAATAAATCGTCATATGAACCAAGATCTATTATTAAGAAACAACACAGGAATAAAATCCAAAGTAAATCTAATTGAAGGGTTTGTCGTAAGAACCAATCAATTTGAATTACTAAAGGAAAACCTGCTTAAAACCTCAGAATCCAGCAATGTCATTATTATTGGTCAAAGAGGTGCTGGTAAAACCACGCTTATACATAGACTTAACTATGAAATTATCGATGATGCCGTGCTTCGCAAGAAATATATTCCAATAATGTTCAGTGAAGAACAGTATAGTTTATCTGATTTAACAAATTTATGGGAAACTATTGCAACAACAATAGAAGACAGCTTCTATCAGGAGTCTTTATCTGAAACAATTGCAAGTATCATTGATAAAGAAAAGGATTTTGAGCAAAAATCATATGATTTTTTAAGAAACTTCCTAATCGAAAAAAATAAAACGGCAATCCTTTTCATTGAGAATTTTAATTTTTTCTTGAAGAAAATATCAGACAATGAAAAGAAAAAGCTATTCAGAATTTTAGAATCCGATTCGAATTTTAAAGTCATTGGCACATCAACAACTTTTAATGACGGAAATATCGATTTTCAAGAAGATGAATATAAATTTTTAAAAATTATTGAGCTTGACAGTTTAAATAAGGCAGATTGTGAAAAACTACTTATAAAGATAGGTCAACAATATGGAGAAGAGCAGCAAATTCGTAACATCATAGAGCAGCATCCAGGAAGAGTTGAAGCTTTGAGACGCTTGACTGGAGGTGTTCCTAGAACAATGTCATATTTATTCCAGATTTTCATGGATAATGAAAATGGAAGAGCTATAAAAGATCTATATTTATTGATTGATACACTGACACTCCTGTATAAGTCAGAACTCGACCAATTATCAACACAACAACAGAAGGTCGTTGATGCTATAGCTAGAAAATGGGACGCAATTTCGGTTAAAGAAATTACAAAAAAAACCAGATTAGAAAGTAAAAATATTTCCTCCATTTTATCTTATCTGGAAAAAAATCAATTTATCGAAAAAATACCAACAAATACAAAAAATCACCTTTACAGAATTAAGGAGAGATTTATGAATATTTGGTATTTAATGAGATTTGGTCGTAAAAATGACAAAGATAATGTTGTGTGGCTCGTTAGATTTTTTGATGCTTGGTGTGACGAATCAGAATTAACCAAACGTGTAAAAAAACATATCAACAATCTTAAAGGAGGAAATTACGACATCAATGCAGCAATTGATATGGGCAATACATTTTTGTCTTGTGAAAACTTACCAGAAACTCTAAAAGAAGAATTGATTAAAACCACCAACTCAATTCTTCCGGATCGTTTATTAAAAAATACGAAAATATCCGAATCAGGATTATTAGACAAAATAAAAAGCCTGATCAAAAAGAATAAGTTTGAAGAAGCTGAAAATCTATTAGAGGACATCAAAATCAAAGATGCAAACTATTATACAGTAGCGACATCACTTTATATATTTAGTAATCAGATCAAAAAAGCAAGGGAATCTGCCAAAGAGGCCTGGGCATTGGATAATCAAAATGCTCAGATGGCAATTACTATAGGTACTTTTTATGAATTTCAAGATGACAATTTACACGAAGCTGCAAAATTTTATAAATTAAGTTTAGAGTTACCAAATGCACACGGATATGCTGCATACCGCTTGGGAGATATTGCTTTAGAATTAGAAGATAATTTTGATGAAGCAATTAAATTTCATGAAAAGGCTATTTCCATGAAGTTTAAGTTATCATTAAATTCTTTAGGCGATATTTATGCCGAGAAAGGAGATTACGACAAGGCTATTCAATATTATAATGAAGCAATTACCGCCAAAACCGGGGCGCCTTACACGCGTTTAGCACGATTGTTTACAATGACCAGAAAACCGAAGGATGCAGAAAAAATGCTTTTACTAGCAATAAAAGCTAAAGAGGAGCACAGTAAAATAAACCTTGGCAGATTTTACTATCTAAAGCCAAGACCAAATTACAGGAAAGCAGAATTAGAACTTAGAAGTGCAATAAACGAAGGAAATGACGATGGGTATGTAGAACTAGCTCGAATGTTCTTAAAGATGAATCAAACTGAAAAAGCTATTGAAGTTCTTGAAGAAGGTGTTGAAAAAGGAAATGCTGATTCTGTACATCAGCTAGCACATGTGCTTGCGATAGAAAAGCAATATGACAGGTCAGATTTCATGTTTGAAAAAGCAAATGAGATGGGTGAACTTGATGCATTAGGATGCTGGGCTGAAACGATATTTAATGAGTTTAGAAACGATAAGAAGCAGTATGCCTTAGAATTGATACAAAAAGCACTAGACACAGATTTAGAACCTTCACCAAAATTAACATTATTACATGCTAAAATATTGCTCTGGAATGGAAAAGTAAATGAGTCTCTAGAAGTTATAAAGGAACCAATTCATAAGCTGATTGATGATATTGATACAAGAAGGGGCGAAACATTATACAACAAAATATTTGCTGATTTTGTAACATATTTTCTGTTGTTAATTGTTAAAAAAGAAAATACTATTTTATTGAATCTATTCAAAGAAATAGAAGATCTTGAAATGATTTTCAAACCAATTTATTTTGTTCTAATGGAAAATGTACAGGATGATTTCCCGAACGAATATTTGCGAGCAGGAAAAGAACTAAAAGAAACAATATATGAACTAAAGGAAGAATTAAAAATTTTAAAAGAAAATTTAGAGTAGAATGATATAGAATATTAGAAAATAAAAAGTCCAAGAAATTCTCACCCTCCTTGAACTTTTGTTAATCTCTCCGAGTTAAGATACCTTAGAGAAATTTTAGATTTGTTATATTATAACGCACAAATATAATAAAAATTGTGTTTAAACAACATTTATAATAATTTCTTTAAGAGGTGGACTCTGCTGCTACTAATATTTCTAGCAGAACTTTTTGGAATTAATTATTAATATAAACAAGTTTATAACAATTTTTATGCAGAACGCAACAATAAAATATTATCCCGTAGGAAACGGAGATAATTCATTAATCACTCTTGAAGACAAAACAACTATTATTGTAGATTGTAATATCAGAAACTGTGTAGACGATATCTTTGATGTAAAGAAAGATCTTTTAAAAAATCTTCAAAAAGACAATGGAATTCCATTTGTTGATGTTTTTATATTAACTCATGGAGATCAGGATCATTGCAGAGGATTTAAAACCCATTTTTACCAAGGAGACCCAAGAGATTATTCAGATGAAGATAAAAAGAATAATTTAATCCGTGTTGATGCAATGTGGTTTTCACCAATGATTGCAGAAAAGCATACTAATGAAGATGAAGATGCATATCAAAAAGAAGCAGAGAGAAGATTAGAACTTCACAGAAAAGGCTCTCCACAAAAAGATAAGCCCGGTAACAGAATCAGAATCATTGGTTATGATGGAAATAAGGACTATCAGGACTTAAATCACTTAAGATCTACTCCCGGAACAGTTGTTTCTCGCTTCAATGATAAAGACCAGAAGTTATTTTCTGTTTTTATTCATGCACCTTTTAAAGAACACTTGGAATCAGAAGGGGATGACAAAAAGAATTCCACAAGCATTGTGTTTCAGGCAAGATTTAAAAACAATGAATATCAACAAGACTTTTCAACATTAGCAATGTTCGGAGGAGACTCCGATCATACATCATGGGATATCATCTTGGACAAAACCAAGAAACATAATAACAGTAAGGCCTTGGAATGGGATTTATTTCTTTCGCCACACCATTGCTCTTGGTCATTTTTTAATGATCGTCCTCAAAACGAAAATCCAACTCCTAAAAAAACTTCTTTAGAAGCGTTGGATTATAGAAGAAATAATGCTAAAGTTATCGCATCCAGTAAAAAAATATTGGATGACGACGATAATCCACCTCACTATGAAGCAAAAAGTGAATTTGTTAAAAAAGTGGGTTCTTCTAATTTTTTAAACACTTCTACATACGAACTTATTAATAAAGTTCCTCAGCCTATCGTTTTTGAAATAACATCGTTAGGAGTAGTTAAGCCTAAGCAAGGAGAAGGCACAGCAAAAGCTGCTGGAACTGCAGCATTAGGAATTGTAAATACTACATCTAAATATGGAAGCCATGACATATAGCAACACCCTGCAAAAATATTCCGGAGAAATAGAGAATCCTTATTTAAAGGATTCTCTAGCTTCGCTGGAGCGTTTAGTAGGAAGAAATCTTGATATTTTAGACTGGGGAAATCAAAGAATTGCAGTTCCGTTCGAAATTAATGTTGATCTTCCAAGTTTGGGCACTTATGGAAATATTGACATCAGACACATTGAGCCAATATTAATCGTTTTCAACATTATGGATTATCCCGAAAAAAGCCCCAGTATTTATACGGATAGACTTGATTTTCCAAAAAATAGTTTAGCTCATTTATATATCGCAAATAACAATCGACCACCAGCAATTTGTTACGTTCGGGAAAATGCTGATGAGTGGTATGCAAACAAAAGAATTAATGACGTAATTATTCGGATTAGTAATTGGTTCAGAGCAGCTGCGGTTGGTGATCTCAGTGAAGATGGAGATCAGTTTGAACCTTTACGACTTGAAGCATATTATAGTACTATTTTGTATGATTATGATATGATTGTTAAAAAAATAATTGAACAAAATCCTTTTCCTGTAAGCCAGAATTTATCTATCGCACAGTTCGAACAAATTAATCATGAAAATAAAAGATCATACAAATTTATAAGTCAACTGACTCCATCAAACTTTAAGTCATTGTTGAACGAAATCCAAGAAAATCATGAAAAAAATAAGGAAGATAAATCAAAAAGAGACTTATGTCTAGCATTTGTATTATGGAATGATGAAAAAGACGTAAGTGCAAAATATGAAATTAATCTTCCAAGAACTTGGAAAGATTTTGTAGTATTTTGTCAAAAATACTACATTTCTTATGAGCATTTAGAAAAACTAATCACAGAAGGCCCTTTTTTACCTTTCCCAGTCATCGTAGGTATCAAACGTCCCAAATCAATTATAGGTTACGCTCATGATTTTGAGCTGTTAAATTTTGAATTCAATATCTCTGAAAATGATATTGTAGATGGGAAAATTTCTGGAAATTTTTCAATAAATATTTTATCACACAATCAATTTTTAACAATACAGCAAGCTGAAAAAATTTCAGATTTTAAAAATGATTTAGGAAGAAGTGTTGTGTTTGGGTGTGGTGCACTTGGGTCAAAAATAGTAATGCATTTAGCCCGAAATGGTATTATAAAGCTAACATTATTAGATCCTGACGATGTATCATCACACAATTTAGTTAGGCATGCGCTTTTCGCTGATAGTATTGGTGAAAATAAGGCAAACGCATTAAAAAAGAAGATTAACGAATTGTATCCAGATCAAGAAACAGAAGTACGTTCAGGAGTTTCATTTAAGGACGGATTAATCTACGAAAAAAAGACTTTCGAAAAGTATGAATGGGTTTTTGATTTTACAGCATCTGAAGCATTTTTCAATAAACTTTCAGTATTACGAAGTCTTTCATCCTGTAAAATTGCAAGTGCATCAATTACAGATCATGGAAATTTAGGTTTATTATACAAAGAGGGAGTAAATAGAAACCCAAGAATTGATGATCTTCAAGTCTATCTACATTCTAGTGCTAGTGATATACCTAAAATTTCTGAATGGCTCAATAGAGAACAATTCGAAAATTCTAATAATTTATTAGTAAGAGTTGGAATAGGATGTAATTCCGAAACTACATTATTATCAGATGAAAAAGTGTCATCTCATGGAGCCTACTTTACTGGAGTATTAAAAAGAGAAATCACTTCATACACTGAAGAAGGAAAGATCTATATTCATAGAATTACAGATGACAATCATTACAAAATTGAGACAGAAGAGATGAACATTAAACCCTTTGACGTTTATTCTGCTGTGAATAGTGATTGGGAGATTAGATTTAAAAATGAAATTCTTGATTATGTTAAAAAGCAGGCAAACAAAGCAGGAAAAAGTGAAACCGGAGGTGTTTTTCTAGGACAATGCAATCATAAAACAAAAACTATTTATGTAACAGATCTACTTGAAGCACCGTCTGACAGCAAAGGAAATTCTTCAATTTTCCTTAGAGGATTTAAGGACTTATCAAATGAAATTGATCTAATTAACAAAAAAACAGGTGGTCAGATCGGATACATTGGAGAGTGGCATTCACATCCTGAAGGTCCTGATTGTCTCAGTTCAACCGATAAGCAACGTGTCGGGGAACACAAGATAGAGCTAGAATCATTAAGAACACCATTACCAGTATTTCTATCGATAATTACTCCAAATGGTTTTTACCCATATATTTTTTAATATGCAAAATGAAGTTAATTTAAAAAGTAAAAACACAACGTTATTGTGGGTGTTTTTAGCAGCAAACATTATAATTATTCTGACTTTAATTTTTCCAAAGTTTCTTGAAAAATTTGATGTATTATTATGGACAAAAACAATAGGAGCAAGTATTGCTCCTATTATATTATTTTTACTAAATGGGCTATTATCTAGTCATCAAAAAGCAATTATAATTTTTTGGAAACTACAAGATCCTTTACCCGGTTCAATGGCATTTTCAGAATTAAGTAAAAAAGATTCGAGAATTGATGCCAAACAACTAAAGAATACATTTGGAAACTTACCAAAAAAACCATCAGAACAAAACAAACTTTGGTATAAAATATACAGAAAAAATTCTACTAACGCAGTAGTAGTAGGTAGCCATCGAGCTTTCTTGTTAGCAAGAGATCTGACATCATTAAGTTTTTTACTAATGTTTTGCATGGGAGCTTTAGCACTTTTTTTTATTCAGCCCGTATATAAATATTATTACATGCTATTTCTAATCATGCAATATTTTGCAAACTTGATTAATGCTCGTAATAGAGGAAAAAGATTTGTAACAAACGTTCTTGCAGTTGAATCGACTGTTTTGTAATTAAAAATTTTAACCTTTAGTTAATATATTGTAAATATTCTTTGAAACTTAATATAGAATACTGGTCTGTATTTTTTACAGCATCACTGATCGCCTTATCAGAAGAAACAAAATATAATTTGTTACCATTTATTGTTTTAATCCCAGTATTCAACATTAATTGTATATCCCAAAGAAAATTGCTTCGACTATCTTCAAACATATTAAAATCACTGTTAATAACATTTTCAAATACCTTTTTATATAAAGTTATATATGCCGGAAAAAATTTCACAAACTCTATTGACATATCTCTTAACGTATTAACATCTAAAGATGTTGTAATTATATTTTCTTGTTGTAAGAGTTTATGGACTATTGCAATATAACCTCCTGCCAACTCCAATGAAGTTTCTTCAGATCTAATTTTATTAAGTAGTTTTGTTCTTTTACTCTTATCGTTCTTAAAGATATTCCAATCAACACTATCTGGATCATTATGCTTAATAAAAGAT